>NZ_JBNDIC010000023.1:0-100232 GCF_056755475.1 Rhizobium sp. KNZ2-6A
CGGTGTTGAGCAAGCGAATATTGACATCGACATCGGCGACGGTCTGCGCCACCTTGGCCAAGGTGCCCGGCTCGTTCAGCGCGTTGATCATGATACGCGCCGCAAAGCGGGATTTGTTGGCCTCGTCGAGATCCCAGCGCACATCGATCCAGCGCTCCGGCTCATCATCGAACCGCTGCAGGACCGGCGACTGGATCGGATATATGGTGATACCCTTGCCCTTTTCCATGATGCCGACGATGCGATCACCGGGAACCGCGCCGGTCGGGGCGAAATGCACCTCGACATTGGCTGCCAGGCCGCGAATCGGCGGTGCGTCGGCCTCGGTGCCGTCAGCCAGATCGGTCTTGGTCTTGCCGGGGATCTTGAAGATCATGCCGGCCGCGCTGCGGACGTTGAACCAGCCTTCGTCGCCGGCGGGCTTCACGGTCACGCGCTCATCCTGATGATCGGGATAGACGGCGCGAAGCACGTCGAGCGACGACATCTCCCCTCGCCCGACGGCAGCGATGGCGTCCTCTACGTCCTTCTGGCCGAGGCGATGCAGCGCCGGCTTCAGTGCATCGCGCGAGAAGACCTTGCCGGCGCGCTCGAAGGTGCGCTCCAGAATACGGTGGCCAAGGCCGGCATATTGCTTGCGGATGGCAAGCCGCGTCGCGCGGCGAATAGCGGCGCGCGCCTTGCCCGTGACGACGATCTCTTCCCAGGCGGCCGGCGGCACCTGCACGCCGGATCGGATGATCTCGACTTCATCACCGTTGTTCAGCCGCGTCACCAGCGGCATGATGCGGCCGTTGATCTTGGCGCCGACGGTCGTGTCGCCGATGTTCGTGTGAACCGCATAGGCGAAATCGATCGGTGTCGCGCCCCGCGGCAGGGCGATCAGCTTGCCCTTAGGCGTAAAGCAGAAGACCTGATCCTGGAACAGCTCGAGCTTCGTATGCTCGAGGAATTCTTCAGGGCTGTCACCTTCCGCCAGTGCTTCGATGGTATGGCGCAGCCAGGAATAAGCATTGCTTTCGCGTGACAGCAGCTCACCATCCGCACCATTGCCATTGCTATTCGTACCGTCCTTGTAGAGTGTATGGGCAGCGATGCCGAATTCGGCGATCTCATGCATGCGCTTCGTGCGGATCTGCAGCTCGATGCGCTGGCTGGAGGGGCCGACGATCGTCGTATGCAGCGAGCGGTAATCGTTCTGCTTCGGCGTCGAGATATAGTCCTTGAACCGCCCGGGAACGACGCGCCAGCGGGTGTGCACAATGCCGAGCGCCCGGTAGCAGGACGGAATATCGTCGACGAGAAGACGGAAGCCGTAGATATCGGAAAGCTGCTCGAAGGAGAGCGACTTCGACTGCATCTTGCGGAAGACCGAATAAGGCTTCTTCAGCCGGCCCTTGACCATGGCATTGGCAAGGCCGTTGGCAACAAGCAGATCGCGCAGTTCGGTCTCGATCTTCTTGACCAGGCCTTCATTGCGCCGCGAAAGCTCCTCAAGGCGCTTGGTGACGGTCTCGTTCGCCTCCGGGTTAATGTGGCGGAAGGAGAGCTCTTCCAGCTCCTCGCGCATGTCCTGCATGCCCATGCGGCCGGCGAGCGGCGCATAGATTTCCATCGTCTCCTCGGAAATACGGGCGCGCTTTTCCGGCGACATGTGATCGAGCGTGCGCATGTTGTGCAGGCGGTCGGCAAGCTTGACCAAAAGCACGCGCACGTCGTCTGAAATGGCGAGCAGCAGCTTGCGCAGGTTTTCCGCCTGCTTCGCCTTCTTGGTGACGAGATCGAGCTTCTTGATCTTCGTCAGCCCCTCGACCAGGCGGCCGATATCTTCGCCGAACAGTTCATCGATCTCGGCCCGGGTCGCCGTCGTGTCCTCGATCGTGTCGTGGAGAAGGGCGACCGCAATGGTCGATTCATCCAAACGCATATCGGTCAGGATGGCGGCAACTTCGAGAGGATGGGAAATATAGGGATCGCCGCTGGCACGTTTCTGCTGGCCATGCTTCTGCATCGCATAAACATAGGCCTTGTTGAGAAGAGCTTCGTTAGCATCGGGCTTGTATTTCTGCACGCGCTCGACAAGCTCGTATTGCCGCATCATTCCAAAGCTACTCCAGCCAAAACAAAAGCGCGCCAGTCATGTGACCGGCGCACGCATTTCCGCATCATATCGCTCCTGCCCGGAGCATCAAGGTCGACGATCAGTAATCGTCGCTTTTTTCCGGAGGAACCAGGCCTTCGATACCGGCCAGCAGTTCTTCTTCCGACATCTGGTCGAAAGTAACGGTCTCCGGCAGATCTTCTTCCTCGTCGCTGGAGGCAGATGCGCCGGCTGCGAGCAGGCTTGCCGGATCGGGCTCGGGCTCGTCCACTTCCACATGCTTCTGCAGCGAATGGATCAGGTCTTCCTTAAGATCGTCCGGCGACAGCGTCTCATCGGCGATTTCGCGCAATGCAACAACCGGATTCTTGTCGTTGTCGCGGTCGATCGTGATCGAGGAGCCCTGCGAAATCAGGCGAGCGCGATGGCTGGCGAGCAGCACGAGCTCGAACCGGTTCTCTACTTTATCAATGCAATCTTCTACTGTGACACGGGCCATTGCCTGTCCTTTGCGGTCGTGATGTCGTCATCATGTCTCGGAGTAGCACGCCGATACAAGCAAACGATGGCAAATTCAAGTTTTTCCTGTTTGAGCGCCTTTGCACCCCCTGGGAAAGTGCTAAAATTACCCTAGACAAAGGCTGATTTCTACCTGCGATTGCTTGGAATATCACATTTCGTGCCCTACATCTCGGTTATATGAATAATTCATAAAGTACTACGAATTATTCTGCAACGCCTTGCAACGGATTGTTTTAGCTGAACTTTGAACGAGATCATTACGTTTTTATAACAGTGGATATCTAAGTGATGTTTGACCCACGCGAAAAAATTGCACTCTTTATAGATGGCGCCAATCTCTACGCCGCATCCAAGAGCCTCGGTTTCGATATTGACTATCGCAAGCTCCTGAAAGCTTTTCAGAAACGCGGATATCTCCTGCGCGCCTATTATTACACCGCTCTTATCGAGGATCAGGAATACTCCTCGATCCGCCCGCTGATCGATTGGCTCGATTATAACGGCTACAAGGTCGTCACCAAGCCGGCCAAGGAATTCACGGACTCCATGGGACGCCGCAAAATCAAGGGCAACATGGACATCGAGCTGGCGATCGACGCCATGGAGCAATCCGAAACCGTCGATCATCTGGTGATCTTCTCCGGAGATGGTGACTTCACGAACCTCGTGGAAGCCCTGCAGCGCCGTGGCCGCAAGGTGTCGGTCATCTCGACCATGGCAACCCAGCCGCCGATGATCGCCGACGACCTGCGCCGCCAGGCCGACCATTTCATCGATCTCGTATCGCTGAAAGCGGAGATCGGCCGCGAGGCTTCGGAGCGTCCGCAACGTCCCGTCGAACCGGCGCCCGCCGCGACGGATGCCGAAGAGTAGTTGGGACTGCGTCAGATAGGTTCGATGTTTATCGAAGGGTAGTTGCGCGCGCCGGAAGCGTTTCGTGTATGCTGCGGCAGCCGGCCCTTCGCTAGGGCTCAGGGCGTTCGTCGCTGCAATCGATTCACTGGATCGATTGCTCGGGCTTTGCCCGACCGCTCCTCACCTTCACTCTCACCCGTTGTCCTTGAGCAGGCGGCTCTTCTGCCTGTTCCAATCGCGCTCCTTCTCGGACTCGCGCTTGTCATGCAGCTTCTTGCCCTTGGCGAGAGCCAGTTCCAGCTTGGCGCGGCCTCGGTCGTTGAAATAGATCTTCAACGGCACCAGCGTCATGCCCTCGCGATTGATGGCGGAGCGCAGCCGGCCGATTTCGCGGTTCGAAAGCAGGAGCTTGCGGCGGCGGCGCGGCTCGTGATTGAAGCGGTTCGCCTGCAGATACTCCGGCAGATAGGAATTGATCAGCCAGATCTCGTTACCTTCATCCGAAGCATAGGATTCGGCAATGTTGGCCTTTCCTTCGCGCAGCGATTTGACCTCCGTGCCCATCAGCACGAGCCCTGCCTCGTAGGTATCGATGATCTCGTAGTTGAAGCGTGCCTTGCGGTTTTCCGCGACGACCTTGTTCACTACACGTTGGCTGCCTTTGGGGGCCATGATTCTTCTTCTTTTCTTGCATCATTCCGGCAGCAGCCTTCGGCGCGCCAAGTTCCTGACCCCCTAAATAAGCGAGACCGCCCTCCTTGTGAAGAGAGCGGTCCGGCAGAGTTTCGGCAGGACGTTCGCAAGCCGTCTCAATTCAGGAGGCCGGCATGGCGCATGGCGGCATCGATCGCCGCTTCCGTGCCCGGCTCAAGCGTCGGCAACAGCGGCGAGCGTACGTTGCGGCTCATGCGGCCAAGGCGGGAAAGGCCGTATTTGGCACCGCAGAGACCGGGCTCCAGGAAAATCGCCTTGTGCAGCGGCATCAGGCGATCCTGATAGTCCAGAGCCTTGGCGTAGTCACCGGCAAGGGTGGCTTCCTGGAATTCGGCGCACAGGCGCGGCGCGACATTGGCGGTCACGGAAATGCAGCCGACGCCGCCATGCGCATTGAAGCCGAGCGCCGTGGCATCTTCGCCGGAAAGCTGGCGGAAATCGCGACCACAGCTGATGCGCTGTTCGGAGACGCGCTCGATCTTGCCCGTCGCATCTTTCACGCCGACGATATTGGCATAGGTCTTCGCAAGCGCACCCATCGTCTCCGGCGTCATGTCGACGACCGAACGGCCCGGGATGTTATAGATATAGATCGGCAGCTTCACCGCCTCGGCAATGGCGGCGAAATGCGCGTAAAGCCCCTTCTGCGTCGGCTTGTTGTAATAGGGCGTGACGACCAGAACCGCATTGGCGCCGACCTTTTCGGCGTGCTGCGCAAGCTCGATCGCTTCGCGGGTATTGTTCGAACCCGCTCCCGCCATGACCGGAACACGCTTGTTGGCGACTTCGATGCAGAGCTCGACGACGCGCTTATGCTCATCATGCGACAAGGTCGGCGATTCCCCGGTGGTGCCAACAGGCACCAAACCCTTGCTACCCTCTTTTATCTGCCAGTCGACATGCGAGGCGAAGGATGCCTCATCCACCTTGCCGGCGTCAGTAAAGGGCGTAACGAGTGCGGGAATGGATCCCTGGAACATGCAAGTCTCCTAGCGGCGCGGCATTCATGCTTCGGCCGCAATCCATGGTTATGAATCCGCGCACCATAAAGCGCCGGCTTGACGGCGACAAGCACGCTTTGGATGGTAGAGGGCAGCTTCCGATATCATAATTGATTGAAATTCGGACCACCGGTAAGGTTTCGTTAATATAGCGTTTGGCAAATGGAATGGGACCGTTTGTTTTGTGAGTAGCCGGATGAAGAGACCAGTCATGATCTGGACCGCTGTGGGCTTGGCGGCGGCCTGGGGCGCTGTTGCCTCGCAGCTTCCCGGCCAGCAGACATCGACACGCGCCAGCGCCGATCTCGCCATGGCGACAGATCCCATCAGCACGGCCGCGATCCCGCGCAGCAGCGCCATCGCGCCTGTCAGCGGAGACCTGAAGGCCGGCCTGGACGCACTTTCCAACAAGAACCCAATGCAGGCGCTCGCCATTCGCAACAGCATGGATGAAGGCACGCTTGATCGCCATATCCTGACCTGGGCGATTGCCACTTCGGGCCAGCCGGGTATTCCCTCGGGCGAGATTGCCACCGCCGCCCGCGAGCTCGTGGGATGGCCCGGTCTCGGCAGCCTGCGCGCCAATTCCGAACGCGCGCTCTACAATGAAAACCCGGCAACGGATCAAGTTCTCGCCGCCTTCGGCAATACGCAGCCGGAAACAGTGGAAGGCGCCATCATCCTCTCACGCGCGCTCATGGCGCGCGGCTCATCCGCTCAAGCCGGCAAGCTGATCCGCAAGATCTGGCGCGACGAGCCGCTCGACAAGCCACTCGAGGACAAGATCCTCGCGGAATTCCCGAGCCTGCTGTCGCCTGCCGATCACAAGGCGCGCATGGACTATCTGCTCTACCGCGACCGGACTGCGCAGGCCAAACGTTTCGGCGATCTCGGCAAGGCGCAATCGCTCTACAAAGCCTGGACCGCCGTCAATGATCGCTCGCCGAAGGCGGACGCGCTGATCGCAGCCGTCGACGCGCAATGGCGCAAGGACCCAACCTATCTCTTCATGCGCATCGAAAACCTGCGCCGCCAGAACAAATATGACGATGCCGCCAATCTGCTTGCGCAAATGCCGCGCGACCGCAGCGTGCTTGTCAGCCCCGGCCAATGGTGGAACGAGCAGCGCATCGTCAGCCGCGGCCTGGTGGACCAGGGTGAATTCAAGGCGGCCTATCGCGTTGTCGATGCCAGTGTCGCCGAGAGCCCACAAGATGTCGGCGAGGCCGAATTCCATGCCGGCTGGTACGCTCTGCGCGGCCTGCAGGACGGTGCGAACGCTGCCACTCATTTCCGCAAGATCCTGCAGGTCTCCAATGGGCCGATCTCGCAATCGCGCGGCTGGTACTGGCTCGGCCGTGCGGCCGAAGCGGGCGGCCCGGGCAAATCAGCCGATTTCTATACGAAGGCCGCCTCCTATCCGAGCACGTTCTATGGACAGCTCGCCGCCGAAAAGCTCGGCCGCCGCACGCTGAATGTCAGCTATCCCTCGCCCTCGGCTGCCGACCGCCAACGCTTCCAGGAGCGCGAAGCGGTGCAGGCGATCTCACGGCTCGAGGCGGCAGGACATGGCTGGCGCGGAGAAGCGCTCTATCGTGCGTTGGCAAAGCAGCTGGAGAACCCCGGCGAAATCGCCCTGCTGGCCGCTCGAGCCGAGCGTTCCGGCAACCACCAGCTTTCGTTGCAGATCGGCAAGATTGCTTATGGGCGTGGCGTCGATGTGGCAGCCCTCGCCTTCCCGATCGGCGTCATTCCGGACAACGCCAATATCTCCGGCTCCGGCAAGGCGCTCGCCTACGCCATTGCCCGTCAGGAAAGCGCCTTCAATCCGGCTGCGGTTTCCTCCGCCAATGCGCGCGGCCTGCTGCAGCTGCTGCCGAAGACGGCGAAAGCCGTTGCCGGCCGGCACGGGATGGCCTACTCCGCCGACAAGCTGACACAGGATGCCGGCTACAACGCCACGCTCGGCGCCCATTATCTCGGCGAACAGATCGACACCTTCGGCGGATCCTACATCCTCACCTTCATCGCCTACAATGCCGGGCCGAACAAGGTGCCGGAATGGATCAGCCGCTATGGCGACCCGCGCGGCAAGTCGCTCGACGATGTGGTCGACTGGATCGAGCGCATCCCCTTCCCCGAGACCCGGAACTATGTCCAGCGGGTGATGGAAAACTACCAGGTCTACAAGGCGCGGCTCGGACAAAAGGCCGACATCGTACAGGATCTGGTCAACGGCCGCGGTTAACTCGGAAGCGCAGTTGTGTGCGTTGCGGAAATGCCGTTACATCCGTCGCGATATCCGAAGCACGAGGAACGATGGATGCGCAGCGATGACGAAAGCGGTTTCCTTGCCAGAACGATACCGGCCGGGGATGGCCTGAAGCTTCATGTGCGGGATTATGCCGGCAACGAAGCGGCGACGCGAAGCCGGACGCCCGTCTTCTGCCTGCCGGGGCTGACACGCAATTCGCGCGATTTTCACCAATTGGCGCTGCTTCTATCGCAGGATTCCTCCGCTCCGCACCGGGTGATCACACTCGACGCTCGCGGACGCGGCCTATCCGAACGGGATCCCGACAAATCCCAATACAATCTCGTCGTCGAAGCGCAGGACGTCCTGACGGTTTGCGCCGCCCTCGATATTCAGCAAGCCATATTCATCGGCACGTCGCGCGGTGGTCTGGTCCTGCATATGCTTGCGGCCGGCCGTCCGGACATTCTGAAAGCGGTCATTCTCAACGATATCGGTCCCGTCCTGGAGAAGATCGGGCTGGCGGATATTCGCGACTATCTCAACCGCGACAAGAAGCCTGCCAATTGGAGCGAGGCAATCGAGATCCTGCGGGAGAACCATGGCAGCGCCTTTACCGCGCTTGACGAAGAGGATTGGCGGGACATGGCGCGGGCGATCTACACCGTTGTCGACGGTAAACCGGCGGCCGATTCCGACCCGGCCATCGCGGCCCAGATGCAGGCACTCAATCTGGAAGCGCCGATTCCCGACCTGTGGACGCAATTCCAGGGATTTCAGGGCATTCCGCTGATGGTGATTCGCGGCGAGAATTCGAAACTGCTGACGCAATCCACCACCGATGAGATGGCAAAACGCCACCCGGGCATCGTCGTTAAGATCGCCGATGGACAAGGACATGCCCCAATCCTGCATTTCGGCGATATTCCAGAGGCGATCCGAAACTTCATCTCAGGGCTTTGAGAACGGAGCCTCAAATCGCGTTCGGTCCCTACTAGAAACAAGAAGGCCCGGTGGGAGACCGGGCCTTCCCTCTTCCGATCGGAGGTCTGACCGGAAGATCTATTAAATTCGATTCGGCGAACCGAATTAGAAGGTGCGCTGGAAGCGGAGGATACCAGCCCAGGTATCCTTGTTGACGGCGTCGTAGTTGACGTAGGTCACTTCCGGCTCGATCAGCAGGTCCTTGACGGGGTTGAACTTGACGTTCGTCGTGGCAGCGAAAGTCTTCGCGTCATCATAGGAAAGCTGCAGGTTCCACTTCAGCTTCTCGTTGATCGGAACGCCAACGCCGCCCCAGACAGCCCAGTCACCCCAGCCGAGTCCAGCACCGCCAGCACCGGCATACTTGTTGAGCTTGTCACCATCGGTGTTCCAGCCGCCCATAACGAAAGCGGTGAGGACGCCAAAGTCGGCATCGACGCGAGCCTTGACGGCGCCTTCTTCAACGATGGAGTCATAGCCACCGACGACGCGGAACTGCCAAGCGCCAGCCTTGTAGCCAACACCTGCGACAACGTCCGGAGCGTAGTGGTCGGAGCTATCTTCGCCGTTAGCACCGGTTGCGCCCGTGCCGGAGTTGGAATCTTCCAGCGAGATGACAGCCGTGAAGCCGTTGCCGGCATCATACTTGTAGGTGATCTGGTTCAGCTCATCGGTACCATTGATACCGTATTCGATCACGTCGTCGTTGATGACGTCGCCGGCATAGCCGAGGAAGGTCGAATACTGCGAATCAGCCTTACCGACGAGGAAACCACCGAGGCTGATGTTAGCCCAGAGGAGCTTCGTCGTGGTCGCATTGCCGTCGTTCCAGTCCCAACGAGCAACAATATTCGTCTTCAGCGGACCGTATTCGGTGTCGGTCGCGGTGTCGAGAGAGAGTTCAGCGCGGGTATGCCAATAGGTACCGCGGGCACCTGCGTCCTGGCCAGCCTTGTAGGCGTTGTACCAGCCACCTTCCGTACGGACGCGACCGCCGATCTTGAGGCAGGTTTCCGTGCCCGGAATGAAGAAGTAGCCAGCACCGTAAGCGTCGCAGATGCGGACGTATTCGAGCGGCTCCGGCTCAGCAGCGACGATGGCGTCAGCCGCGTGAGCACCGGAAACTGCTGCCAGCGCAGCAGCGGAGCCGAGAAGAAGGCTCTTGATGTTCATAGTAACTCCAGTTTCAATATCAATTAGGTATGAGAAATCACGCCGAAAAAATCGACGCGCCATACCCCACCTAGTTTTAAAAGTTGACCCCTGATCTGGGAGAACCAAGACAGTAAGTCTTGCTTCCGATTTGGAACCTACAGATGGTTTTTTTCAGAGCAATATCAGAGATAGACTATCAGCAATTGTGACGGGCGTTTCAAAGTGTGCGTTGCACAAAAATCACGTCGCAAAATTGTCATACTGCCGACGCAACGAAAGTCGAATTCTACTTTCGGGTTAGCTAAAAAACCACCGAATTCAGAGCGTTGTATTTAACGCCGGCTGCATGCCCGTAAAGAATATAGCATTTTGGTTTGCTAATACTTGCAAGCACAGAAAAGCCCGGCCGATGGCCGGGCTTTTCCTTCACCGTAGTGAAAATCGGATAGACCGAGGTCAGATCAGATTAGAAGTTACGCTCGAAGCGGAGGATACCAGCCCACTGGTCCTGATTGATGGAGTCCCAGTTGGTGTAGGAGACTTCCGGCTCGATGAGCAGGTTCTTAACCGGGTTCCACTTGACGTTCGTCGTAGCGGCGAAGATCTTGGAGTCGGTGTAGGCGAGCTGCAGGTTCCACTTCAGCTTTTCGTTGATCGGAACGCCAACGCCGCCCCAAACAGCCCAGTCGCCCCAGCCGATGCCGGAGGCAGAGCCACCGCCGCCAGCGCCGGCATACTTGTTGAGCTTGTCGCCATCGGTGTTCCAGCCGCCCATCAAGAAGGCCGAGAATACACCGAAGTCAGCGTCGACACGAGCCTTGACAGCGCCCTCTTCGACGATCGAGTCATAACCACCAACGAGCTTGAAGCCCCATGCGCCGGCCTTGTAGCCAACACCTGCGACAACGTCAGGAGCGTAGTGGTCGGAGCTGTCTTCGCCGTTAGAACCGGTTGCGCCCGAACCCGAGTTGGAGTCTTCGAGCGAGATCACAGCCGTGAAGCCGTTGCCGGCGTCGTAGTTGTAGGTGATCTGGTTGAGTTCGTACGGGCCGTCATAGACAACGTCGTCGTTGATGACGTCGCCGGCATAACCGGTGAACTGGTTGAACTGCGAGTCCGTCTTACCAACCGTGAAGCCGCCGAGGCTGATGTAAGCCCAGAGCAGGTTTGTGGAGGTGGCGTTGCCGTCGTTCCAGTCCCAACGGATGATGGTTTCAGTCTTCAGCGGACCGTATTCGGTGTCGGTCGCGGTGTTGACGTTCAACTCAGCGCGGGTGTGCCAAATCGTACCGTCGCGTGCGTCCGGGTTGTAGGCGTCGTACCACTTGCCTTCGGTACGAACCTTGCCGCCGATCTTGAGGCAGGTTTCCGTGCCCGGAATGAAGAAGTAACCAGCACCGTATGCGTCGCAGATGCGAACGTATTCGAGCGGCTCCGGCTCAGCAGCGACGATAGCGTCAGCCGCATGAGCACCGGAAACTGCTACGAGTGCAGCAGCGGAGCCGAGAAGAAGGCTCTTGATGTTCATATTGACCTCCAGTCAAAGTTTTATCTCGAGAATGAGAGCTACCCGAAGGTATTCCCTGTCCCATCCTCGTGTTTCAAGAAGTGGACGATCAATCGCCCTCGCTTCCGAGAGTGAAAATACAAGACGTGCTCTGTCACGCAATCGACATCTTCTCCGAAAGGGGGATTTGCGTGAACCTTCCGCAAGTCCTGTTGCCGAAAGGACACAAGTCGGCGACACTGCTGCCACAAAGATTTAGACTTCGTTAAGAAATCCCTTAATCTACCGGTACTTAGGCGGCATATGATTAAAGAGGCCCGGGATATGCAAACGGGCGGCAAAATGGCCAATCCGCGGCGATTTCGGGATCTCCACGACAGCAGGCAACCCATCTGCGTCATTTCAGGCGACGACTTCCGGTGGTGGGGACGAACAAGTCTTGCTTGCAGCCGTCCCAAATCGAAGCAGGCGCTCAAATGATTCTTGTCACTCGATTCGCAGCCGGGCGGTAAGGCACCTACAATACTTCCGAGGGTTCAGCGGCCCAAGGCAGCATATTGGCTGCCGAATCGAGGAAAGCACTGTACCCGACGAGCGAAGCGGCTCCGCATAAACGGGAGCCGTAGACATCACGGTACTCTAAGCCGGCAATAATTCCGTTTGCGGCGCTGACAGCGATCAATTTTTGATATTTTGGGAAAATGGCGGAGAAGATGGGATTCGAACCCACGATACCATTTCTGGTATACTCCCTTAGCAGGGGAGCGCCTTCGACCACTCGGCCACCTCTCCGGTGCGGCCCTGATAGGGCCATTCATTTATCGACGCAAGCGCTTTTTCGCCTTCAGCTGCGTTCTTTTCCGAGATTCGGCAACAGCCGGTTGTCGGCCGGAACGCGGTCCGTTCGACTTGAAAACTCTTATCAGGCCAATAGCTGCTTCAAATCGGCGGCCGGGTCGGCAAGGATCGCCTTGGACGGATTGGTGCCGCTTTCCAGGAGCTTTTTGCCCGTCACATAAGCCTTTGCGTCGTTTATCGCGTCGACGGCGATAAAGCGGCCCTGCTTGAAATACCAAATCGAGGCCGCGCCCTCGCGAGCGCCGGGACGCAGAAGCGTCTCGTCATAGCCCATATTGAAACCGGCAATCTGCAGCTTGACGTCATATTGATCCGACCAGAACCATGGTTTCGGATCATAAGCCTTCTCGCCGCCGCCGATGATTTCGGCCGCAGCCTCCGCCTGGTCGACAGCGTTCTGCACTGATTCGAGGCGGATTCGCCCGCCTTCCCACGGCAGCTCGACGCAATCGCCCATGGCGAAGATATGGGGATCGGAGGTGCGGGCAAACGAATCGACGACGATGCCGTTGCCAACCTCGAGGCCGGCTTCCTTGGCGAGCCTGTCATTGGGCGCAACGCCAATGCCGACGACGACGAAATCGACATCGATGGTAGACCCATCGGACAATTCGGCGGCGGCGACATGATCGTTGCGCCCGATGAGCTGCTTCAGTCCGGTCTTCTCACGAATGACCACATCGTGCTTTTGATGGATGGCCCTGAAAATATCGGCCGTTTCCTTGGCCGCCACACGCTGCAATATACGGTCGCCCATCTCGATGAGGGTTACTTCCAGGCCGCGATGGCGCGCGACGGCGGCTGCCTCAAGCCCGATATAGCCGCCGCCTATGATCAACACCCGGCGTCCCGGGCGCATTTCGCCGGCAAGGAGATCGGCATCGCGCTTGTCACGAGCGAGATAGACGCCCTCCAGCGCACCGCCGACGGATGGCGGCAGGCGACGTGGCGTCGCACCCGTCGCAAGCGCCAGCGTGTCGTAATCCAGTCTCGAGCCGTCCTGCATGACGATCTGCTTTGCGGCGCGATCGATCTGCTCGACCCAGGTCGATACCCGGATCTCGACATTGTTGTCGGAATACCAATGTTCGGGCCGGAACAGCAGGCGATCGAAAGTCATCTCGCCGAGCAAGTACTTCTTGGTCAGCGGCGGCCGTTGGTAGGGAAGGTTTTCTTCCGCGCCAACAATGGTGATCGGCCTCGAATCACCCAGCCCACGCAATTTGGCCGCGAGCGCGAAACCCGCCTGCCCGGCCCCGACTATGACCAATCTGCCCGTCACGATCCGCACTCCATTGTTATTATAGCGATCCTCCGCGCAACGCGGAGGACGCCTATGGACTTCAGGGGTAACGCTTGCATCCGCAAGCGTCAATCATGGCTGACCCTGCGCCCCGGATCGGGAGAAAATTAGGCCGAACGCTCAGCCCTCGATTTCCACCCAGCGCCGTTCGTGGAAGGATTTCGCCATAGCATGCACCGATTTCTCGATGCGCAGGCCATCCTTGAAAGCCACGACCGACGCAGCCTCGCCTGATATGGCACGGATCAGCTCGCGGCATTCGATGATCTTCAGATCGTTGAAGCCGAGTCCATGGCCAGGTGCCGGGATGAAACGGTCATAGGGCTTGTGGGCGGGGGCGGCCATCACCTTGCGGAAGCCCTGCTCGCTGTCCCTGCCCTCGGCCTGGTAGAGTTCGAATTCGTTCATGCGCTCCTGATCATAAGTGATCGAACCCTTGGAGCCGAAGATCTGCAGGGCGATCCGCCCCTTGCGGCCCCAGGCCGAACGATTGGCCATTAGCACGGCGGAAATGCCGCCGCCGAGCCGCATCAGCACATTGGCAAGATCGTGGTTTTCGACGGCGCGGCGGCCGCCATCCTTCAACGGCCGTTCGGCATAGGGCTTCACCATATCGGTGATGACGGCTTCGACATGGCCGAACAGGAACCAGAGCAGTGAGAGCGGGTGCACGGCGAAATCATCGAGAGCGCCATAGCCGGAGGCAAGCTCGCTCTTCCAGTAGAAGAGGCCGTTCGGATCGGCCATGAAGTCCTCGTCCATCTCGACGCGGACATGGCTGACCGCGCCGATCGCGCCTTCGGTGATCAGCGCCTTGATGTGCCGCATCACCGGGTTCTGGATATAATTGTAGCCGAGAATGGCGACCTTGCCGGAGGCCTTAGCGGCAGCCAGCATGCGCTGGGCATCGCCATAGGCCGGCGCCATCGGCTTTTCGCACCAGACGTGCTTGCCGGCTTCAAGCGCTGCGATCGCCATTTCCGGATGGAACTGGTTGGGGGTCGTGACGGAGACGACGTCGACGTCCGGGTCGGCGATGAGGTCGCGCCAGTCGGCCGTTGCCTTTTCGAAGCCGAATTCGTCGCCACGCGCCTTTGCCAGCTCGGCATTGGCTTCGGCCAGATGCACCAGGCGCGGCCGCGCAACATCGCCGAATACGGTCTTGACCGCATTCCATGCCAGCGCATGGCATTTGCCCATATAACCGGTGCCGATCAATCCAACGCCCAACGGCTTCATTTGGTCTTCCTCCTCAAACTGCTCCCGAAGTTGAGGGATTTTTGGAATATTTGGACCGTTTTGACAAGCGCACTCGTCGGCCAGAAACTCTCCCAAGGGTGTGAAATTCATATTTATCTATTTTAAAGCAGATGCTTAAAATATTTCGTGCCGAGCAAATCAAAATCCAGTATCGTTGCGAATATGGAATATTTGTTTCATTGAGCGTGTTGGGGAAGCTTAAGGACGGCGCATGGACAATAATATCGAGACGCAGAGGGTTCCGCGCGACTTCGAAAGCCTGCGCAGCATCATCATAGAGCGCAAGAATGCCATGCCGAAGCGTCTCGCGCAGGTCGCCGCCTTCGCGCTTGGCAATCCCGACGAAATCGCCTTCGGCACGACGGCCAGCATTGCGGCGGCAGCGGAGGTTCAACCGTCCACGCTGGTGCGTCTTGCCCATCATCTCGGTTATGAGGGCTTCTCCGACCTGCAGAGCATCTTCCGCGAGAGGCTGCGCGATCGCACGCTGAGCTATGAAGAACGGCTGGTGACGCTGGAACGCTCCGGCATTCAGGACGAGGAGGCCGGCATTCTCTCCGGCTTTCTGTCCGCAGCAAGCCAATCCATCAACAAGCTCGCCGCAACCATCGAGACGGACCGTTTCGCCAAGGCGGTGGACGTCCTTGCCGCGGCCGAGACGATCTATCTCATCGCCAAGCGCCGCTCCTATCCGCTGACGGCACATATGACCTACGCCTTTTCCAAGCTGAACATACGCCACCAGATCGTTGCCTCGCCCAACGGTATCGACGGCGAGATTGCCCGCTTCGCCACGGAAAAGGACGCAGCGATCGCCGCGAGCTTTTCGCCATACGCCGCCGACAGTCTGGCGCAGGCACAGGATCTCGCCTCGCGCAATGTGCCCGTCATCGCCATCACCGATTCGGCCTTTTCCCCGCTCGCCGCCTGTGCGACCCATTGGTTCGAAGTGGCCGAGGCCGATTTTGCCGGATTCCGCTCGCTATCGGCATCGATGGCGCTGATCATGGCATTTCCGGTTGCCATTGCCGAACGCCGGCGAAAAGGCACAATAAATGCAGATAAAATGAAAATGGAATAAATATTCCGAATTGACAAAATCTCGGAACCAATGTTTCACTACGGCCAGGATCACGGCCACGAGAGATGGCCGCCCGATCCATCGCAACCGGGACGAAACCAACACCGGCACTTTCAATAACGCATGATCTCGGCGCTGGCTAAAAAGCGAAAGATTCATGCCTCGACGGGAGGACATCATGGCACACGACAATCCTGGCGCTCAGCCGGAAGCAAAACTCGATGTGATCACCATCGGCCGTTCCTCTGTCGACCTTTACGGCCAGCAGATCGGCTCGCGCCTTGAGGACATCGCCTCCTTCGCCAAATCGGTCGGCGGCTGCCCGGCCAATATTGCCATAGGCACCGCCCGGCTCGGCCTCAAATCCGGCCTCATCACCCGCGTCGGCGACGAGCAGATGGGCCGCTTCATCCGCGAACAGGCAGCGCGCGAGGGTGTCGCCGTAGACGGCATTGCGACGGACAGGGAGCGGTTGACGGCGCTGGTGCTGCTGGCGGTCGAGGCGGAAGGCGTCTCGCCGATGATCTTCTATCGCTCCGACTGCGCCGACATGGCGCTCGACGAAGACGACATCGACGAAAACTTCATCAAATCCTCCAAGGCGGTCCTTGTTTCCGGCACGCATTTTTCCAAGCCGAACACCGAGGCGGCGCAGCGCAAGGCGATCCGCATCGCCAAAGCCGCCGGCCGCAAGGTGATTTTCGATATCGACTACCGGCCGAACCTCTGGGGCCTTGCCGGCCATGCCGAGGGCTTCGAGCGCTATGTGAAATCGGATCGCGTTTCCTCGAAGATGAGGGAGACGCTGCCGGATTGCGATCTCATCATCGGCACGGAAGAGGAGATCATGATCGGCTCGGGCGTCGACAACGTGCTCGGCGCGCTCAAGGAAATCCGCCACCTTTCTCCGGCGACCATCGTGCTCAAGCGTGGCGCCATGGGTTGCATCGTCTATGACGGCCCAATCGCCGACGATCTCGAAGCTGGCATCGTCGGTCAGGGTTTCCCGATCGAGGTGTTCAATGTTCTCGGCGCGGGCGATGCCTTCATGTCCGGTTTCCTGCGCGGCTATCTGCGCGACGAGCCACTCGCGACCTGCGCCACCTGGGCGAATGCCTGCGGCGCCTTTGCCGTTTCCCGCCTGCTCTGCTCGCCGGAATATCCGACCTGGACGGAGCTCGATTTCTTCCTGAAGACGGGCAGCAAGCACCGGGCGCTGCGCAAGGACGAAGCGATCAATCACATTCATTGGGCGACGAACCGGCGGGGCGATATCCCGCTGCTGATGGCGCTTGCGATCGATCACCGCTCGCAGCTCGTCAGCGTCTGCGATGAGCTGGGTATCGGTCATGACAAGATCGTCGCCTTCAAGCGGCTTGCCGTCGAGGCGGCGGCGCGGGTAGCCGACGGCCGGCCCGGCTATGGCATGCTGATCGACGAACGCTTCGGGCGCGACGCCTTCTTCGATGCCGCCACCAAGGATTTTTCCTGGATCGGGCGCCCCGTCGAGCTGCCGGGCTCGAAGCCGCTGAAATTCGAGTTCAGCCAGGATATCGGCTCGCAGCTCGTCGAATGGCCGCTCAATCACTGCATCAAATGCCTGTGCTTCTATCACCCCGACGATCCGAAGGAATTGAAAGCGGAGCAGCAGGAGAAGCTGCGCACGCTGTTCGAAGCCGCGCGCAAGGTCGGCCGCGAGCTGCTGATCGAAATCATCGCCGGCAAGAATGGTCCGCTAACCGACGATACGATCCCGACGGCGATGGAAGAGCTCTACGCGCTCGGCATCAAGCCGGACTGGTGGAAGCTGGAACCGCAGGAATCGACCGCTGCCTGGAAAAAAATCGATGCCGTGATCGCCAAAAATGATCCATGGTGCCGTGGTATCGTACTGCTTGGCCTGGAGGCGCCGGCGGAGGAACTGATCCGAAGCTTCGAGGCAACGCTCGCCGCGCCCTCGGTCAAGGGTTTCGCCGTCGGGCGGACCATCTTCTCCGATGCGGCTCGCGCGTGGCTCTCGGGCGGCATCAACGACGAGGAAGCGATTGCCGACATGGCCGGCCGTTTCCAGCAACTGACCCAGGCATGGTTGAAAACCCGCGGCCTGCAATAGTTTAGAAGCATTTGGGAGGCGCCCGATGGGCAAGACGATCCGATTGACGATGGCACAGGCCGTCGCGCATTTCCTCAAGAAGCAGATGACCATCATCGACGGGCAGAAGCAGCCGATCTTCGGCGGCGTCTGGGCGATCTTCGGTCACGGCAATGTCGCCGGCATCGGCGAGGCGCTCTATCAGGTGCGCGAGGAGCTGCCGACCTTCCGCGCTCACAATGAGCAAGGCATGGCGCATGCCGCTATCGCCTATGCCAAGGCGAGCTTCCGTCAGCGTTTCATGGCCTGCACGACCTCCATCGGCCCCGGCGCGCTGAACATGGTGACCGCCGCCGGCGTTGCGCACGTCAACCGCATTCCGGTCCTGTTCCTGCCCGGCGACGTCTTCGCCAACCGCGCGCCCGATCCGGTGCTGCAGCAGATCGAGAATTTCGGCGACGGCACCGTGTCCGCCAACGATGCCTTCCGTCCCGTCTCGCGCTATTTCGACCGCATCACGCGCCCCGAGCAGATCATGACGGCGCTGAAGCGCGCCATGCAGGTCCTGACCGATCCGCTCGATTGCGGCCCGGTGACGCTTTCGCTCTGCCAGGACGTGCAGGCTGAAGCCTTCGATTATCCGGAAAGCTTCTTCGAAGAGCATGTGTGGGCGCAGCGCCGCCCGCAGCCGGATGCCGACGAACTTGCCAATGCCATTGCATTGATCCGCCGCTCCGAAAAGCCGGTCATTCTTGCCGGCGGCGGCGTGCTCTATTCGCAGGCGACCAAGGAGCTCGCCGCTTTCGCGGAAGCCCATGGCATTCCCGTTGTCGTCACGCAGGCCGGCAAGTCGGCCATCGACGAGACGCACCCCTTGGCGCTCGGCTCCGTCGGCGTGACGGGCACGTCGGCTGCCAATGCCATTGCCGAGGATACAGATCTCGTGATTGCCGTCGGCACGCGCTGCCAGGACTTCACGACCGGCTCCTGGGCGCTGTTCAAGAACGAGAAGCTGGCTATGATCGGCCTCAATATCGCAGCCTACGATGCGCTCAAGCACAATAGTCACGCACTGGTGACGGATGCGCGCGAAGGACTGAAGGCGCTTTCCGCCGGCCTGACCGGCTGGCGCGCTCCGGCGTCGCTTGCTGAAAAGGCAACGCAGAAAAAGAAGATCTGGATGGAAGCCGCCGCCAAGGCGATGGCGACGACCAATGCCGCCCTGCCGTCCGACGCCCAGGTCATCGGCGCCGTCACGCGCACGCTCGGTGGCAAGGATAGTATCCTCGTCTGCGCCGCCGGCGGTCTGCCTGGCGAGCTGCACAAGCTCTGGCCGGCGACGGCGCCCGGCAGTTATCACATGGAATACGGCTTCTCCTGCATGGGCTATGAGATTGCCGGCGGGCTTGGCGTCAAGATGGCGCGGCCGGAGAAGGATGTCGTCGTCATGGTCGGCGACGGCTCCTACATGATGCTGAATTCGGAACTCGCGACTTCGGTCATGCTCGGGCTGAAGATCACCGTCGTTCTCCTCGATAACCGCGGCTATGGCTGCATCAACCGGCTGCAGATGGCGACCGGCGGCGCGAACTTCAACAATCTGCTGAAGGACTCGCGCTATGAAGTGATGCCGGAGATCGACTTCCGGGCGCATGCGGCCAGCATGGGCGCGATTGCCGTGAAGGTCTCCTCCATCGGCGAGCTGGAGCAGGCGATCGAAGCGTCCAGGAAGAACGACCGCAGCTCGGTTATCGTCATCGACACCGATCCGCTGATTACGACGGACGAAGGCGGCCACTGGTGGGATGTCGCCGTTCCGGAGGTCAGCCCGCGCGCCGAGGTCAACAAAGCCCGCGCCGCCTATGAACAGGCCCGCGCCTCCCAGCGCATCGGCTGATCGATTTCCGTCCTATTTCCGGAGGAGCGTTTGAGCTCCTCCAACAGTGTTTTCAAGGAGACCATTGATGAAGGCTAAACTCGGCATGTCGCCCATCGCCTGGTGGAACGACGATCTTCCTGAGCTCAGCGACGACGTATCCCTTGAGGAATGCCTGCGGCAATCGCGTGGTGCGGGCTTCACCGGCATGGAACAGGGCCGACGCTTCCCCAGCAACCCGGATGAGATGCTGCCGATCCTGCGCGCCGCCGACGTGACGCTCTGCGGCGGCTGGTTTTCCGGCACGCTCGTCAATGAGGAGCTTGCCGCCAACAAGGACCGCATCGCGCCGATGATCGAGCTGTTCAAGGCCGTCAACGCACCCTGCATCGTCTATGGCGAAGTCGGCCGCTCGATCCAGGGCGACCGCTCCAAGCCGCTCGCCACCAAGCCGCGTCTTTCGGATGACGAGATGAAGGCCTATGCCCGCCGCGTCACCGAGTTCGGCGAATGGTGCGCTGACCAGGGCATGCCGCTCTCCTACCACCATCACATGGCAGCCGTTGTCGAGACCGAGCCGGAACTCGACGCGTTCATGCGCAATTCCGGCGAAGGCATTCCGCTGCTGCTCGATGCCGGCCATCTGGCCTTTGCCGGCGGCGACGTGCTGCGCGCCATCGACAACCACCACGCCCGCATCAACCACGTTCACGTCAAGGATATCCGCAAGTCCGTCGTCGATGGGCTGGATCGCAGCCGGCAGTCCTTCCTTGATGCTGTTGCGCTCGGCGCGTTCACGGTGCCAGGCGACGGCTCGCTCGATTTCGGCGCCATCGTCAAGCGCTTCGCCGATTACGGTTATGAGGGCTGGTTCGTGGTCGAGGCCGAGCAGGACCCGCGCAAAGCACCGCCGCAGAAGATGGCCGAGATCGGCCATGCCGAATTGATGCGCGTCATGACGGCAGCAGGTTATACGGTGGAAACCGAAGGCTTTCCGAAGGGATAGCTAGAGCGCTTCCGCTTTTCTTCGAATCGCGAAAACGCTCTAGCTCTTTGTTTTTACGCAATTCCGGACGGAAAACCGCTGCGCACTTTTCCTGGAATTGCTCGAGAGATGAGCGCCCCTCTCCTCGGCCCAAGGCTGGCGAGGGGCGTTCTCCCAAGCGATGGAGGAAGAACCATGCCCAATCTCAAGGTTAAACCTGACGGCTCCCATGGCCGCGTCACTCACGTCACGCCCGAAAGCGCCGGCTGGACCTATGTCGGCTTCGATCTTCACCGCCTGAAGCCCGGCGAAACCGCTTCGGCCGAGACGGGTGACCGCGAAGTCTGCCTCGTATGGGTCAGCGGCAAGGGAAGCGCCAAGGCGGGGACGAAGGATTTCGGCTCGCTCGGCGGGCGCATGAGCCCCTTCGAGGGCGCGCCCCACGCGCTCTATATTCCCTCCGGATCGAACTGGTCGGTGACCGCCGAGACGGATCTCGAACTGGCCGTCTGCTCGGCACCAGGCGGCGGCCCCTATGAAGCGCGCGCCATTCCGCCGGGCACCCATCCGGCGCTGACGCGCGGCAAGGGCACCAATGTCCGCCACGTCAACAACATCATGCCTGAAGACGATGGTGCGGCCCATTCACTGCTCGTCGTGGAAGTGATTACGCCGGGCGGGCACACCTCCTCCTACCCTCCGCACAAGCACGATCAGGACAACCTCCCGAACGAAAGCTTTCTGGAGGAGACCTATTATCATCGCCTCAACCCGCCGCAGGGCTTCGGCTTCCAGCGCGTTTATACGGACGACCGATCGCTCGACGAAGTCATGGTGCTGGAGGATGGCGACGTGACGCTGGTGCCTAGGGGATATCACCCTTGCGCCGCCTGCCATGGCTACGATCTCTACTACCTCAACGTCATGGCCGGCCCGAAGCGCATCTGGAAATTCCACAATGCCGTGGAGCATGAGTGGCTGCTCAAGTCCTGAAGAAGTGTCGGGTTCTCAATCACCCGCCCTCGTGGTTCGAGACGGCCCTTTGGGCCTCCTCACCATGAGGGTTAGTTCCCCACGCACGACAGCTGCGCTCCATCCTCACCCTGAGGAGCGAAGCCTCGAAGGGCGAGGATGGCCCCGACCTTCCCATCCAAAAGGCCGCGCCCGAGAGCGTGGCCTTTTCCATGTCACGTGGGCATCAGGCCATAGCGCCATTTGCGATCCCTGGCATTGCGCGACAATATCAGCCAGGTGAGCAGGATCATTCCCATCTCAGCGAAGATCGGCGTCATCCAGATCCCGCGTTCGCCGAAGACGAGCGGCAGGAGGAATGTCAGCGGCAAGGTGAACAGATAGGGCCGTGACAGACCGAAGATCGCGCCGCGTTTCGCATCACCGATCGACTGGAAATAGGATGACAGGATGATCGCTTGGCCGAAGAGGAAATAGGCGCCGATCGTCCAGGGCAGGATGCGGCCGACTTCTTCGACGATCAGGGGATCGGCCACGAAGATCGATCCCAGATGCCCTGCCAAAAGCTCGACGATCAGTTCGACGGCGGCGCAATAGACCAGAGCCGAAATCATGGCGATGACAACGCTATGACCAACACGCGCCGGAAGGGCCGCGCCGTGATTATGGCCGGATATGGTCTGCAGCGCGATGCTCAGACCCAGCAGCGGCAGATAAGCGAAGGTCATCACGCGCGTCACAATCCCGTAAGCGCCAATGGTCGCGACATAATCCCCCTGGTGCCAGATCGACACGTTGAAGAGAATCGCCGCCGAACTCAGCGAAATGCCGATGAAGCCGAGGCTCATCGGCGCGCCGAAGGCAAAGATGCCACGCCACTCGCGAACATGTAGCGCCATGTCGACCCGAAGGCCATTCGGCCGACGCAGGCGATAGATGATGACGATCATCAGGCAGATGAATTGCGCCAGGACCGAGCCGCCGGCGGAGCCGACCACGCCCCAGTGTGCAACGGCCATCAGCAGCCAGTTTGCCAGGATGTTGAGCAGCGTCGAGGCGAGCGTCACCAGCGTCATGAAGCCGAGCTTGCCCTCGCAGCGCAGCCCATCGAGATGCAGCGACAGGAAAAAGCTGATCGGCGCGAAGGCGACCATGACGCCCATGAAGGCCTCGGCACTGCTGATAACATCGGCGTTTCCAGCCGCAGCCACGGCAATGAATTGCCGGGCGACAAGCCAGTAGACAAGATTGACGAGCACGACGACGGCGATTGCCAGCGTGTGGGCGCCGGTAAACACCGACCTCGCGCCATTGCGATCTCCGGCTCCGAGGCGGCGGGCGAGAATGCTCGCCATGCCGTTGGAAACCAGCGTCTGCAGCGCGATCAGCAGCATGAGCGCCGGAAAGATGAGGCTTACGGCAGACAGCGCGTCCGCGCCGACATAGACACCAAGGAAATAAGCGTCGACCACGGCAAACAGGCCGCTGACCGTGGTGATGACGATGATCGGCGCGGCGGTTTTGGCAAAGACGCCGGGCAGCCAGCCGGTGAGGAACATATTGGTTTCAGTACTGTACGTCATGGGGAATCCGGACGGAATTAATCGCTATCGGCGGATAGTGATCGGGCGATGAAAGACGGTTCAGATGTCGAGAACCAGATGGGGCACGCCGTTCGACGTCTTGCGCGGCGAAATGCCGTCGGCATCGACCTGGGCGTTGATGCGCTGGCGGAATGCCGAGAAGCTCTCGAACTCCACCACATCGACCGGTTCGTCGAAATGGATCGTTATCTTGTAGAGCCCGCCGGATTTCGTCGACATCGCGAGAACCTTGCCGGTGAACGGCTTGTTCAGATAGCGCCCGCGCACGGCGGAACCGACATCGAAGGGTGCGTCCTGCCTATCATTCGGCTTTGCCGCAAGCGCCGACAGCGTATTCCAGTCGCGCAGCCCATGTTGCTTGGCGATGAGCTCCAGCGCCGTCGAGTGGCTCATGTCGTCGCCGCGCTCGGCCATCGCCTGACGCAAACGTCGGGCCTGGGCCTTCAGTTCATCTATGGACGGATACGTCGTCATAGGATCAGCCTTTGCTAAGGCACGCAATTACGACCGTGAAACGGAGCCCGCATTACCGTCAGTCAGCATGCCCTAAATGGCTGTGACCAAGAACAGCGAGGACTTCACCTTGGATTCCATCCGCGAGCGGCAGGTGCCTCGAACCGAGCTTTCGTATGATCGAAGCCGATCCCGCTGTCAAGATACGCCCAAATCGGCACAAAAGACAAACCCGTTAAAATTCTACCAATGCAATTGACGCTTCCGCAAAATCTCCGTGCAAGGTTCATGGTGTAACCGAGATGAATTCGGTCTGTTCTTCAACAGGGAATGACAATGCTTCGCGCAACTCATCTGGCGAAAGTCAAATCCGAAGTCTACGAACGAAGCTGGGAACGGTTCTATGTTCAGAGGCCGGCGCGTCTCGTGGCTGTTCGTCCCTGTCTGACCGGCATTTCCGTGCGCAGCGCCGAAATTACCGACATCTCGCGCGGCGGCGCCAGCTTTACCGTCGCCACGACCGTCGGCCTGCCGAGCCACTACTACCTGAACATTCTCGGCCTTGCCTACCGCATCGCCTGCGCCGAGGTCAGCCGCCATGAAAACCGCGTCCACGTCCGTTTCATCAACCTGATCGAACCGGAAACGCTGCGCCGTGTCGTGCGCGCCGATTTCATGATCGGCAATGCCGAAGCAATGGCTGCGCGCGGCAAGAGGCGATAATCCAGAGCCGGTATTATACAGGAGCGCCGCTGCCGGCGATTCTCAATTCGCTGTGGCTACCGAGACTTTCCTTTAGCCGAGGGGCGGCGAAATCGAGGAAGGCTCTGATTTTCAACGCCATAAGCCCTCGCGAAGGATAGACCAGACTGACCGGCCAAGGGTCTTGCTCGGCATCGTCAAGAACCGTTCTCAACACCCCTTCGGATATGTGCTTGCTCACCTGATAGGAAAGCACGCGGGCAAGACCGAGCCCGCCGACCGCGGCGCCGATGGCTGCCTCGGCGGTATCGACGACGAGCCGGGAATGGATTGGAACATTGGTTTCCGATCGTTCTTTCCAAAAGGACCATGATCGTATCGACATCAGATTTTCGAAGGTGATACAGTCGTGCATACGGAGATCATCCGGAACTGCGGGTGTTCCCCGTTCCTGTAGATATGCTGGGCTTGCGCACACGACCCGCCTGACCTCTCCTACGCTGCGAAAGATCAAGCTGTTGTCAGGCAATTTACCGATTCTGACGGCCAGATCGACATGCTCCTCCGGCAGGTCGATCAACCTATCCGACTGAATGAGCCGGACGTCAATCTCGGGGTGGATCTTCAGAAATTCGGTGACGACAGGTAGTACGTGCAATCGACCGAAGACGACCGGCGCGGTGATTGTCAGATTGCCTTTTGGCGCCTGGAACTCACCCGCAGCCGTACGCTCCGCCTCGGCGATGTCATCCAGGATGCGTCTGCAGGACGACACATAGGTCTGGCCTGTCTCGGTCAGGATGAGGCCGCGCCCGGCGCGCTGGAAGAGGCGCGTTCCGAGATGGCTCT
This sequence comes from Rhizobium sp. KNZ2-6A, assembly GCF_056755475.1. Lineage (NCBI taxonomy): Bacteria > Pseudomonadati > Pseudomonadota > Alphaproteobacteria > Hyphomicrobiales > Rhizobiaceae > Rhizobium > Rhizobium sp. KNZ2-6A. Next base: position 25,129 of record NZ_JBNDIC010000023.1, read on the forward strand.
CAAGCTCCGACACCTTGCGGCTGACGGTCGCCAACGGCACGCCGAGAATACGCGATGCCGCGGAAAGACTTCCGGCGTCGACGACGGAGAGAAGGACGGACATGGCTTCCAGGCGATCAGGCATGACTTCCAAAAAATGAGAGGATTATTTCTGAATATAGCAGATATTCACATAAATCGGAAGCAAATACCTTTGCGTCACCAAGCTTGAAGCAAAAGGAAGTCCAATGTCTCGCATCGCAGGCAGCGGGCATTTGTTGAACCCCATTCAGATCATAACGAACCGTCAGGAGCTGGCGATGTCCAGTGCAGATTTCGAGTTTTCGAGCGACGTCGCCTTTACTCCCGCCGTGAAGGCTATCCAGAGCCGCAAGGGTTCCAGGCGTGGTTATGCCAAAATGGAAATCGGAGGGTCATGGCAGACCGACATCACGGCTGAGATCGCCGCCTTCATCGAGAGCCGCACGAGCGCGTTTCTGGCGACAGCAAACGCGGCGGGACAGCCGTATATCCAGCATCGCGGCGGTCCGGCCGGCTTTCTGAAGGTCCTGGATCGAAAGACCATTGGTTTTGCCGACTTCACCGGAAATCGCCAATACATCACCCAGGGCAACCTCGCCGAAAATCCCAAGGCTCACTTGTTTCTGATGGATTATACTTATCGGCAGCGCGTCAAAATCTGGGGCGAGGCAAGAGTGATCGAGGGTGATGCCGAACTCGCCGAGCGCCTCTTTCCGGACGGGTATAATGCCCGGGTCGAACAGGTAATCCTGTTCACCGTAACGGCATGGGACGCGAACTGCCCGCAGCACATACCGCAGCTTATTGATGCTGCCACCGTTCAAAACCTGCTTACGGAGAAAGATCACAAGATCGCCGAACTGGAAAAGCGGATCGCGGCGATGTCCGCACCACGGGAATAGCGGCGGCCTTAGGGCGCTGGCAGCGTGTTCCAGACGCGTTTTCCGCGCGGTTGGCGCGTGCTTATGGTCGGCTAATGCATGTCGCGCAAAAGTGTGTAGCGGTTTTGCGGCAACGACATGCGTAAAATCAAAGACCTAAAGCGCGAAAAGCGAATCTGAAAGATCGCGACGCGCTTTAGTGTCGTCTCAAGGGGCCCGGTAGAGTTTGCCTCCCACGCGTGTGGATTCCAGAGCCTCCGCCCTTGCAACCACCCGCCAAGCGCCTATTCTGCCGCACCCTACAACTGATTTCGGGAAACAAAGCCAGCATGTCCGCCTTCTCGCGCTTCACGCCGCTGATCAGTGCCCTTCCCTCCACCGTTCCTTTCGTCGGCCCCGAGTCGCTGGAGCGTCAGCGTGGGCTGTCCGTCAAGGCCCGCATCGGCGCCAATGAAAACGGCTTCGGGCCGGCGCCTTCCGTTCTATCAGCCATGCGCGAGCGGGCCGGCGATATCTGGATGTACAACGATCCGGAAAATTTCGAGCTGAAACAGGCGCTTGCGGCTCATCTTGGCGTTCAATCCGCCAATATCGCCGTCGGTGAAGGCATTGACAGTCTGCTTGGCCTGATCGCGCGCATGGTCGTCGAGCCCGGCACGCCCGTCGTCACCTCGCTCGGCGGCTATCCCACCTTCAATTTCCATGTCACCGGCTTCGGCGGACGCCTGATTACCGTACCTTACGTCAACGATCGCGAGGATCTCGATGGGCTGCTCGAGGCGGTCAAGCGCGAGAACGCGCCGCTCGTCTATTTCGCCAATCCCGACAACCCGATGGGGAGCTGGTGGGAGGCCGACAGGATCGTCGCCTTTGCCCGCGCGCTGCCGGAAAGCTGCCTGCTGATCCTCGACGAGGCCTATAGCGAGACCGGGCCTGCCAGCTCGCTGCCTGATATCTCTGATCTGATCGACCTGCCGAATGTCTTGCGCACGCGCACCTTTTCCAAGGCCTATGGACTGGCCGGCGCCCGCGTCGGCTATGCCATCGGCGCGCCCGAGACGGTGCTGACCTTCGACAAGATCCGCAACCATTTCGGCATGAACAGGCTCGCAACCGTAGCGGCTCTGGCCGCGCTGAAGGATCGGACCTATCTCACCGAAGTGGTCGGCAGGATCGCGGCCGCGCGCGAAGAGATCGGCACGATCGCTCGCGACAACGGGCTGCTGCCTCTTGCTTCCGCCACCAATTTCGTCGCCATCGACTGCGGGCGCGACGGTACCTATGCCCGCGCGATCGTCGACGGGCTGATCCAGCATGGCGTTTTCATCCGCATGCCGGGGGTTGCGCCACTCAACCGCTGCATCCGCGTCAGCGTCGGGCCTAGCCAAGATCTGGAACTGCTGGCCGAGGCGCTGCCAATGGTATTGAAGGCGATCGGCTGAGACGTAGAGCGTTTCGCGGAATCGCTCTACGTCGATATTCTCACGCAATTCCGGACGGAAAACCGCCGGGCACTTTTCCTGAAATTGCCCTAAAACGACGAAACCGCGCCTGCCTTGTCCCGGCCGGTCGCGGTTTTCATCATTTCGGCGCTCGCCTCCCGTCGACCGCCGACATCCCCTCCTTCGAGCTCAGTCAGTACGTCGTATTGTTTGCGGCACGCGTCAGTGCGTGGTCATCCAGTCGCGAGCGGCGCGCAGCGCTGCCGCAAGCTGCATTTTGGTTAAGGTCGCGGCGACGTCGGCACGAAGCTCGGCGGCCCGCTCGCTGCCGCGGATGGCGGCGATATTCAACCATTTGTGGGCGGCAACGAGGTCTGCGTTGCAGCCCCTGCCGGTCGCGTAGTTCACGCCCAGTTCGCAAAGGGCATCGGCGCTGTTACCACCCAGCATGGCATTTCCAGACATGGTCGTTTCGAAGCGTGCCATTGGTCACTATCCCTGTTTTACTTCTGTTCGTATCTGCCCTGTTTTCCGTCTGAACCTTGCCGTCGTTCGCGGCTTTCCGGTTCTTCCGGCCGGCGGGTTTGCCCCGCTCGTTTGATGGCTTCACTATCGCAGACGGCTTTCAAAAAACGCCTAAAATGCATGATTAATTCGATGCAAACAAAGTGCAAATGCTTGGTAAACTTGGGATTTTGTTAAACATCGCTTCCCTTGCAAATTAAGGATTTTCGGCCGAGTTTAACCTTCCGTTAGGATTTGAATTTAAACCCTTCCTTCACCACAAAATCAGCGCACTTCAATCCGATGGCTTGTTTTGATGATGCATGGATAGCCGGCGACACAGGAGATTTGCGTGCTGAAAACCATATTTACCTTTACGTTCGCGTTAGATAATCTCGCCGCGTTCCCGGCCATGGAGCCGGATGGCGCCTTGGGGGAGGAATAATAACATCATGATCCGTGCCACCATTCTTGCTGCCGCGCTGCTGCTGAGCGCGAGTGCGGCCTTCGCCGAAGAGCCGATCGTCGGCAACTGGAAAACACTTGAGGGCGATACCGCCGTCATCGCGCCATGCTCGGACAGCTATTGCGTGACGCTGAAGACCGGAAAATATGCCGGCAAGCAGATCGGCAAGATGCAGGGTAAGGGCGGCAGCTATACGGGGGAGCTCACCGACCCTTCCGAAGACAAAACCTATAGCGGCTCCGGCACCGTGAGCGGCAATAGCGTGAAGATGAGGGGCTGCGTGCTCAAGGTATTCTGCAAGTCGCAGACCTGGACGAGGCTGTAAAAAGGCGATTTCTATCCAGGACACATTATCGGCCTGCCCGCCACCGGTCGGCAGGCCTCTTCCTATTGTTGCCTGTAAAGAGACGCAGGGCGACCATTCGAGACCGGTCATATTTATGAACGCCGGATGAACTGGTATCTCAGCACCTGTTCAGCCTGACCATGGCAAAACAGTGTCCAGTATAGGGCACGGGTAGGGCCAAGGACATGGACTCGATCATCATGGCACGGCGTTTTGTCATCATCATGCTGTTTGCCGCCATCTTTGCATTCAGCTTCTCGGTTGCGGTCGAGCACGCCGGCCGCAGCGGCGCGCAATCGCATTTCGGTGCAAGCTTCACCTGCGTGGAGACCGGCGCGCCTTATTGCACGACGGTGCAATGACGAATGCCCTGCGCGGCGATCCCGCGCAGGCCTTGAGGCGGCTGAAAAATAGCTGCGAGAATCCGGGCCGCCTCTTGTGACGTCGTTTGCTTGTTACCAACGACACTCTATAATGGCTCATGAGCAACAGAATCTCTCCTTTTTCACCCCTCGACATCTCCTCCCCCAGCCCGTTCCAGCCGCGGACCTTCGATGATCCGGGCAAAGCCGTCGAGGCGCTGAGGGAGCTTTACGAGCGCAATACCGCGTTCCTGATCGACAATTTCACCAAGCTCGCCAAGGGCGCGCCGATCACGGCACGCTACCGCGCTTTCTATCCACAGGTCAGCATCGAGACGACAAGCTTCGGACATGTCGATTCGCGTCTCTCCTACGGCCACGTCACGGCGCCCGGCGTCTACACGACGACGATCACGCGCCCTCACCTCTTCAAGCACTACCTCACGGAGCAGCTGACGCTCTTGATGCGCAGCCACAATGTGCCGGTTGTCGTATCGGAATCGAATACGCCGATTCCGCTGCACTTCGCCTTCGGCGAGGGTGCGCATGTCGAGGCATCCGCCGCCGTCTTCGAGGATATTCCGCTGCGCGACCTCTTCGATACGCCGGACCTGAACACGACAGACGACGAGATCGCCAACGGCGAATATATCCCGCCGCCGGGCGAACCATCACCGCTTGCGCCGTTTACCGCGCAGCGCATCGACTATTCGCTGGCCCGCCTCGTCCACTACACCGCCACCAGCGCGGCGCATTTCCAGAATTTCGTGCTGTTTACGAACTATCAGTTCTACATCGACGAATTCTGCAATTGGGCGCGCGACCTGATGGCCAAGGGCGGCGACGGCTACACCGCCTTCGTCGAGCCAGGCAACATCATCACGCCGGCCGGCGCAAACCACCCCGAGGGTGACACCACGCCGCCGCGGCTGCCGCAGATGCCGGCCTACCATCTGAAGAAGAAGGGCCATGCCGGCATCACCATGATCAATATCGGCGTCGGTCCCTCCAACGCCAAGACGATCACGGACCACGTTGCCGTGCTGCGCCCGCATGCCTGGCTGATGCTCGGCCATTGCGCCGGCCTGCGCAACAGCCAGCGGCTTGGCGACTATGTGCTCGCCCATGCCTATATGCGCGAGGACCACGTTCTCGACGACGACCTGCCGGTCTGGGTGCCGATCCCGGCGCTTGCCGAAGTGCAGGTGGCGCTTGAGGCCGCTGTTGCCGAAATCACCGGCTATGAGGGCTTCGAGCTGAAGCGCATCATGCGCACGGGCACCGTCGGCACCATCGACAACCGCAACTGGGAACTGCGCGATCAGGCCGGTCCGGTGAAGCGGCTGTCCCAGGCCCGCGCCGTCGCACTCGACATGGAATCGGCAACGATCGCCGCTAACGGCTTCCGCTTCCGCGTTCCCTACGGCACGCTGCTCTGCGTCTCGGACAAGCCGCTGCATGGCGAATTGAAGCTGCCAGGCATGGCGACCGCCTTCTACCGCACCCAGGTGAACCAGCATCTGCAGATCGGCATCCGCGCCATCCAGAAGCTGGCCGCCATGCCGCCGGAAGCGCTGCATTCGCGCAAGCTGCGCAGCTTCTTCGAAACGGCGTTCCAATAAGCCACGCACCGGCAAGCAATGGTGCTTTCGCCCTATTGCTTCTCGACTGACACAGACTGCATTTGATAGGCGGCCGCAACTTGCGGCCGTTCGTCGTTTGGTGCCGCCCACCAATTCAGGCTGAGGATCACGGCGGCAAAAATGGCAAATCCGACTACCATGCGAAGAACGACTTGGCCGGGATTCGACATTTGCAGTATGTCCTCCTCCGACAGTGTCTTCTTGTGCCACTGGTAGATGAGTGCTGCTTCCAGATTGTACATTTCCGTTTCTCCTTTTGAGATGACGGGACTGGTCGACCGGCGATCGCCTTTTTCGACAGGGCCGAAAATTTTTGTCATGCTGCGGATGGGATGTCGATTTGCACGCGGACCACTCGTCTATGGCTGTCAGCAAATCGAGAGAGGAGACGCTCTGATGAAATATCTCTGCCAAGTCTGGTTCGATGGCACGAGGCTCGACCTCATGACCACGGAGGAAAAGCACAAGCTCGATGCGGATTCGCTCGGCTATGACCGCGATCTGATGGCGAGCGGCCACATGATCCATGCGGAGGCACTGCAATCACCCAGCTCGGCGGTGACGGTGCGGGTCCGCAACGGCGAGACGTCGGTGACCGATGGCCCCTTCATCGAAACCAAGGAATATCTCGGCGGCTTTATCCTGATCGAAGCAAAAGACCTGAACGATGCGATCCGCGTCGCCGCCGGGATTCCGCTCGCCAAGCTCGGCAGCATAGAAGTGCGACCGATCTATTCCTTCGGCCCAGACGTTTGAGGAGGCTAAGATGAAATTCCTTTGCCAAGTATGGTTCGATAGCGCCGAGATCAGCAAGCTTTCCGAAGAGGAAGGGCGAAAGCTGACCCGGGATTCGATCGACAACGATAACCGGCTGCGCGAGAGCGGCCATCTCCTCGTCGCCAATGCCTTGCGCGAGCCTGAGACCGCCAGAACGGTCCGGGTACGCAAGGGTGACGCGGTCCTCACGGACGGCCCTTTCGCCGAGATCAAGGAGCATCTCGGCGGTTTCGTGCTGATCGAAGCCCCGGACATGGAGGAAGCGACCCGCATCGCCGCCACCTTCCCTGTCGCGCGCTACGGCATGATCGAGGTTCGCGCGGCCTATGACATCCGCTTTCCGGACGAATAAATGCGGAGGAAAAAGACATGCGGTTTCTATGCCAGATCTATACATCCGTCGACGTCGACGGAAGACTGACGCCGAACGAAATGAACCATCTGATCGGCGAGCATCTCGTCTTTGACGAAGGCTTGCGGCAGGACGGCACGCTGATCGTTTCGGATGCGCTGGAGCTTAGAAACAAATCGATCGTCATTCGCCCCGATGGCGACACGTTTTCGGTGACGGACGGGCCGTTCGCGGAGACGAAGGAATATCTGGCCGGGTTCTATCTCATCGAGGCGCCCGACCTGGATAGCGCGACCGATATAGCTAAGCGCATTCCCTCGGCGCGCTACGGCGCCATCGAGATCCGTCCGGTGCGCATCCTGACCCTTCGGGGAGATCTGGCGGAGGAAGGCTGATGCCGTGTCACTGAACCAGACCATCGAAAGCATCTATCGCAGCCATTCGCGCCGCGTGCTGGCAACGCTGATCCGTCTGCTCGGCGATTTCGACCGGGCCGAGGAAGCGCTCCACGATGCTTTCGCGGCGGCGGCGCAGCAATGGACTGACGAGACGATCCCGGCAAATCCCTATGCCTGGCTCGTCTCGGCCGGTCGCTTTCGCGCCATCGATCATATCCGGCGCCGGACGCGCTTCGACGCAGCCCGCTCGGACATTACAGACAGCCTTTATCCGGAGGGAGAGGCGATGGAAATCGCCGAAAACGAAGAGATCGAAGACGACATGCTGCGGCTGATCTTCACCTGCTGCCATCCGCTCGTGCCTGCCGAAGCGCGCATGGCGATGGCGTTGCGCGAAGTCTGCGGCCTGACGACGGAAGAGATCGCCCACGCTTTCCTTATCCCGGCGCCGACTGTCGCCCAACGCATCGTGCGCGCCAAGAACCGCATCCGCGACGCCCATATTCCCTATGAAGTGCCCAGCAAGACCGAGCTGCCGGAGCGTCTGGCGCAGGTGCTGCATGTCATCTATCTCGTCTTCAACGAGGGCTATTCGGCATCATCAGGTTCGGCGATTGTCCGCGCCGACCTCGCGGCCGAAGCCATCCGGCTCGGCAGGCTTTTGCTTCAGCTATTGCCGGATTCGGAGGTCGAAGGATTGCTTGCGATCATGCTGCTGCAGGATTCGCGGCGGAATGCGCGCACCGATGCTGCAGGCGATCTGGTGCTGCTTGTCGACCAGGATCGCGCGCGCTGGGATCATGCCCAGATCAGCGAGGGCCTGACGCTGTCGGCAAGAGCAATGGCGGCCGATGGTGTCGGCAGCTATGCGCTGCAGGCCGCTATCGCGGCGGAACATGCCCGTGCCGTGACCGCTGATGATACCGACTGGCGCCAACTCGTGACGCTTTACGACCTGCTGCTGACGGCGAGCCCCTCCCCAGTGATCGAACTCAACCGTGCGGTCGCCATCTCCATGTGCGACGGTCCGGCGGCGGCACTTTCCATCGTCGACGGGCTGCTGCAGGAGGAGCGCATGGCGCGGTATCACCTCACCCACGCCGCGAAGGCCGATTTCCTCAGGCAGCTCGGACGATCGGACGAGGCGCGGCAATCCTACGAGATGGCGCTTTCGCTGTGTCAGCAGGCGCCGGAACAGGCATTTCTGCGCAAACGCCTGGCCGAGCTTGAGAGCAAGACACGACAATAGCTGGGTCAGCCCCGCTTGCGCGAAACCAGCAATCCGATCGCAGTTCCCGTCAGCGCTGACACCACGATCAACAGGTGGGCATTGATGCTGGCCTGGGCGAGATTTTCGATCGCTGCCTTCTCGCCTGAAGCACCGAAGGCCATGGCGCCGGCGGTGATGCCGGCCGGATAGGTGCCCACACCACCCGGCGCATGCACCGGCAGGACCGATGATAATTCGCCACCGAGCGCACCACCGAAGCTTGCCGAAAGCGGCGTGACGTTCATCAGGCCGAGCGCCCAGGCAAGTACGACGACTTTCACCAGCCAATTGACCACCGTCGTCAGCCAGGCGCGCGCAAAGGCACCGGCATCGACCGGCAGACCGCGTTCCAGCTCGTGGACAAGGCCTTGCGCCTTCTTCGGCAGGATACGTGCGGCAAGGCGGATCAGCGGCCGGCGGGAGGCAAAGCCCACAACGGGCAGCAACAGGAAACCCACCCATACGATCCAGGCCAGGACATGATATGGCGAGGCAAGCGCAAGACCGATGCCGGCGGCCGCCAGCAGCGCATGCAGGTCGAGGAGCCGCATGACGAACAGCGCCGAGGTTCCACGTGCCAGCGGAATGCCGAATTCCGAGCGCATCAGCACCGGAAAGCTGGTTTCGCCGGTACGGAAGGGCATCATGATGTTCAGCAGATTGTGAACCTGCGTCACGCGGAACAGTGCCGCGAAATGGCCTGAAGTTTCCTTTGGGAAATAGTCGTAGATACGCCAGGTGCGCAGGAAATAGGTGCCGGTCAGAAGCGCGAGGGCGAGCAGGATCGGCAAGGCGCCGACCTTGCCCCATTGCGCCAGGATGGAACTCCATCCCCAAAACCATTCGATGAAGGCCGCATAAGCCACGACGACCGCGAGCGTCAGCAGCGTCATTCGGTTGCGAATAAACCAATTCTGTCGGCTGGCAACCGTCGGAGTCTTCATGTAGTTAGGGCACCCAAAGGCGAGCGGAGGCTGAAACCGGACTTCTCGCTCGTTTCGTCCGGCAGGTACTGCCGGTCTTTTAGGAGAAAGAAGTGTTGCAGACAACGGCAGAGTCGACCCTCCCCCAGGCCGATCCGGCAAGCCCTCTCGAGCTTTCGCTGGTCGTGCCCGTCTTCAACGAGGAAGAAAGCGTCGGACCGCTCATCGAGCGCATCTGTGCCGCCATGCGTGGATTTGACAAGTCCTGGGAACTGATCCTGGTCGATGACGGCAGCACGGACGCCACCCTCGTCAATGCCCGCCGGTCGCTTTCGCAAGAAGGGCTGACGCTCCGCATCGTCGAGCTGCAACGCAATTTCGGCCAGACGGCGGCCATGCAGGCCGGTATCGATGCGGCGAACGGCCGCCTGATCGCCACCATGGATGGCGATCTGCAGAACGACCCGAAGGATATCCCCTCCATGGTCGAAGAGCTGGAACGTCGGCAGCTCGACTTGCTCGTCGGCTGGCGCAAGAACCGCCAGGACGGCCTCCTGCTGCGCAAGATCCCCTCCTGGTGCGCCAATTACCTGATCGGCCGCATCACCGGCGTCAAGCTGCATGATTACGGCTGCAGCCTGAAGATCTACCGCGCCTCCATCATCAAGCAGGTGAAGCTGATGGGCGAGATGCACCGCTTCATCCCCGCCTGGGTCGCCGGCGTCGTGCCGAGCTCGCGGATCGGCGAAGTTCCCGTCACCCACCACGCCCGCCAACACGGCACCTCGAAATACGGGATTTCCCGCACCTTCCGCGTCATCCTCGATCTATTGTCGGTGATGTTCTTCATGCGCTACAAGGCGCGGCCCGGCCACTTCTTCGGTTCGCTCGGTCTCGGCCTCGGCGCGCTCGCGGCCCTGGTCCTGCTCTGGCTCTTCATCGACAAATTCATCTTCGGCGACGATATCGGCAGCCGTCCGCTGCTGATGGTCGGCGTCGTGCTGCTCTTGTCGTCGGTGCAGATGATCACGACCGGCATCCTGTCTGAGATGATCGCGCGCATCTACTACCGCGATGACCTCTCGCCGAACTATATCGTGCGCAAGATCTTCGATCGTGACCATCAGGATGTCTAGACGTCTCTCGCCTATGCGCGGGCCTATCCGCAACAGGAGCTGAACCGCGCATGAGCTCGAAAGACGACATCACAAGCCTGCTGTCAGACACCGCGGATCTTCCGCCCTGGCAGACGACGAGCTCAACGCATCTGGTTCATGATCGCTGGCTGAAAGTCCGCGCCGATAACTGCGTGACGGCCGATGGTGTGGAGATAGCGCCTTATTACGTGCTGGAATATCCCGATTGGGTCGGGATCATCGCGCTCGATGCCGAGGATCATATCTATCTCGTCCGGCAATATCGCCATGGATTGGGTGTCGTGGCGCTCGAGCTTCCCGGCGGAGCCATGGATGCGAGCGATGCAAGCCCGGTCGAGGCGGCAGCGCGCGAGTTGCGCGAGGAAACCGGCCTTTCATCCACCGATTGGGAGTATGTCGGCAAGCTTGCACCCAACCCGGCCACGCATACGAACCATTCGCATATCGTCATTGCCCGCAATGTCGAGCTCGCCACCAAGCCGGCGGAGGACCCGACCGAGCGCATCCGCCTGATCCGCATGCCGATCCGCCAGGCGATAGAGCTGGCGCTGGAAGGCAAAATGATCCAGGTCATCCATGTTGCGGCACTGACGCTTGCCCTTCACAAGGCGGGCAAGTGGGAAGTGCCTGCGCCATCGCACAAGCTCTAGTTACGACTTCACTTCCGCCCAGACGGCATCGAGAGCGCCGCGTGCAATGCGCACCATGGCATCCACTTCCTCATGGCTGATGACGAGCGGCGGCGAGGCCAGCATGCGGTCGCCGGTGGCGCGCAGCACCACGCCATTCGCCAGGGCATGGTTGCGCACGGCTGAGCCGATCGCATCAGGCTTTTCGAAGCGGCGGCGCGTCGATTTGTCGGCGGCGAGCTGCAGCCCGCCCATCAGGCCGATGCTGACAGCTTCGCCGACCATGTCGTGATCGGCAAGACTGCCCCATGCCCTCGCGAAATAGGGGCCGATATCGTCACGGACGCGTTCGACCAGCCTTTCCTCCTCGATGATCCGCAGATTTTCGAGGGCGGCGGCCGCGCAGACCGGGTGGCCGGAATAGGTGAAGCCGTGATTGAATTCGCCGATTTCGTTGATCAGCACATCGGCGATGCGGTCGCTGACAAGCACGCCGCCGATCGGCAGGTAGCCTGACGATAGTCCCTTGGCGATCGGCGCGAGATCGGGCTCGACACCGAAATGCTGATGGCCGAACCATGCGCCGAGACGGCCGAAGCCGCAGATCACTTCGTCGCAGACGAGCAGAATGTTCCGTGCCTTGCAGATGCGCGCGATCTCCGGCCAATAGGTGGATGGCGGGATGATGACGCCGCCGGCGCCCTGCACCGGCTCGGCGACGAAGGCCGCGATATTATCCTCGCCCAGCTCGTCGATTTTCGCTTCGAGCTCGCGGGCAACCTTCAGACCGAATTCCTCCGGCGAGAGATAGCCGCCCTCGGCATACCAATAGGGCTGGCCGATATGGACGACGCCCGGGATCGGCAGATCGCCCTGCTCGTGCATGTATTTCATGCCGCCCATGCTGGCGCCGGCAACCGTCGAGCCGTGATAGCCGTTCCTTCGGGCAATAATGGTCTTCTTCATCGGCTTGCCAACCGCACTCCAATAGACCCGCGCCATGCGGAACCAAGTATCATTGGCCTCGGAACCGGAATTGGTGAAGAAGACATGGTTGAACCGCGGCCCGGCATGGGCGCAGACCTTCTCGGCGAGAAGCGTCGCAGGCGTGGTCGTGGTGCCGAAGAAAGTGTTGTAATAGGGCAGCTCATTCATCTGCCTCACAACGGCGTCGGCGATTTCGGTGCGACCGTAGCCGATATTCACGCACCAGAGGCCGGCAAATCCATCCAGATACTTCCGGCCTTCCGCATCGAAGATATAGACGCCCTCGCCGCGCTGGATGACCCGCGCGCCGTCCGCGTTCAACTTCTTCATATCCGCAAAGGGATGAAGATGATGGGCGGCATCGAGGGCGGCGAGATTGGAGCGCTTGGATGTATTGGACATGATTTATTCGAACCCTATTTGAATTGGTGCTTGTCAGGCAAGCCGGTCGACGTTGCGATTATATGCATGGCCCCTCACCCCCAGCCTCTCCGCGTCCAACGGGGAGAGGGAGTTTTCGCGCCAAGTCAGCCGCTTTATTACGGACCGAGATTGATGCGTCCCCTCTCCCCGCAAATGCGAGGAGAGGGCTAGGGTGAGGGGGCCGGCACGAAGCCGCAGCATGGCCAGACTTGACTGAAAGCTATCTTGGTTTACGACCATGCCGTGAGCATTGGGGATTTACAAGAGCATGGCGGCCGACAACGCAACCGAAGGTAACGCGCGCATCGAAGTGCTGATCTCTGACATGAACGGCCGGCTCAGGGGCAAGCAGATCCCGATGGCGGCCGAAAAGAAGGTCTGGGCCGGCGCCGTGCGTCTGCCGACCTCGACGCAATCGCTCGATATCTGGGGCGACGACAATGACGACATCACCGGCCTGTCGCTGACGATCGGCGATCCGGACGGGACCTGCGTTGCCGATGAGCGCACGCTGGCCGACATGCCCTGGGCGCAGCCAGGATCGAAGCAGGTGTTGGCCACCATGCATGAGCTCGACGGCAGTCCGAGCTTTCAGGATCCGCGCGCCATTCTTGCCGCCGTGGTCGATCGCTACAAGACACTCGGCCTGACACCCGTCATCGCGACCGAGCTGGAATTCTATCTGCTGGCTGGAGACTGGCGCGACAGAGGCATCCCCTCGCCGCCGGCAGCCTTGACCTATCAGGGCGAGCCGAACGGCTTCCAGCTTTACGATATGGATGCCGTCGATCTCCTTGACGATTACCTCGAAACGCTGCGCGCTTACGCGCGAGCGCAGGGATTGCCGGCGGATGCGACGACGGCGGAGTTCGGCCCCGGCCAGTTCGAAGTCAACCTGCTGCATCGCCCGGATGCGCTGGCCGCTGCCGACGATTGCATCATGCTGAAACGTGTGGCCGAGCAAGCCGCCCGCAAGCATGGCCTGAAATCGACCTGCATGGCCAAGCCCTACACCGACCATGCCGGCTCGGGATTGCATGTGCATGCGAGCATCATCGATGCCCAGGGCCGCAACGTCCTCGATGCGGCAGGCGGCGAGCCGAGGAGGCTGAAGTCGATCTGCGCTGGGCTGCTGCAGACGCTGCAGGATGCGCAGCTGGTCTTTGCGCCCTATGCCAATTCCTATCGCCGCTTCCAGCCGGGCTCATTTGCGCCCGTCGATCTCACCTGGGGCTTCGGCCATCGCGGCACGGCCGTGCGCATCCCCGAAAAGGACGGGCCAGGCGCGCGTATCGAGCACCGTGTCGCCGGCGCGGATGCCAATCCCTATCTAATGCTGGCGGCAATCCTCGGTGGCATGCTGCTAGGCCTGCAGAACGACCTCGATCCCGGCGGAGAAACCACGCCGTCGCATGTGCCTGCCGATGCGCCGCGTCTGACCCATGACTTCCTGACCGCCGTCGAGCGCTTCCGCGCTTCCGCCTTCATTGCCGATATTTTCGGCGAGCGATATCAGAAGCTCTATGGCGAGACGAAGCATAAGGAAGCGATCCGCTACCTGCGCACGGTTTCCGATTTCGATTACAGGACCTACCTGCCCCGCCTCTGAAGCCGTCAGATGGCGACGCTGTCGACGGCGCCCTCGCGGGCGATGCTGGCGGCGGTCCCGTCTCGGACCATCACCTTGAGTTCACCGGGATGGACCTTGAGCGTCACGTCGCGCTCAAGCGGCAGGAGCTCGCCGTCCATGACGCAGTTCGCAAGATGACGCAGCTTCGGGAAGTGCAGATGCACCTGCGGCGCATGCATGACCATGACGTCGTTGTTTTCGCGCACGCGGCCGCGCAACATGTCGATGGCGAGGCGAGCAACGCCGAGCGGCCGCAGGGGCTTTGCGGTGTAGAAGCCCAACTCGCCGCTGCGCAGGCTATCGGCATAGAGCAGCGCATTGGCGCCGAAGGGATTGTTGGAGACGGAGATCGCCGAGACATGCCGGCGCTCGCGAATATCGCCGGCCTCGAAGTCGACGTCGAATTCCGGCGGATTGGCAATGACGCCGAAAGCAGCCCGCGTGCTGGCGGACATCTTTCCGATGCGCGAGCGATAGGTATAGCCGTTGCGATATCGGACCATGCGCGCGTGCAGGCCCGCCGAAAACTGGTGCACGAAGGCGCGACCGTTGGCGCTGCCGATATCGACATTGTCGACCTCGCCCTTCGCCAGCACGCCTAGGGTCTGCCAGATGTCAAGCGGCAGGCGCAGCGACCGGGCAAAGAGGTTCATGGTGCCGGCCGGAATGACGCCAAGCGCGACGCCGTTCTTCCAGGCGATGGCGGCAGCGGCCGAAATCGTGCCATCCCCGCCGCCGGCAACGATCCCGTCGATATCGTCGCGCCGCGCCGCGCGCTCCATCGCCGAGACGATATTGCGTCCCTCGACGACCACAGCCTCGAAATCGTGACCGGCGTCACGGAAGACCTGCTCTGCCGTCCTCTCGTAGGCGGTCATGTCCGTCGTGCGGAAAGTACCGCCATCACGATTGAAAAAGCCGATCAGTTTCATTGGGGCTCTCGGTTTTTCCGCAAACTTTATTTCAGTAAGGGGCTGAAGCGCTGTGCGCTCCTTCACAAATGGTTCCGGATGAAGCGATTTCAAGAATCGCCATCTCTTCTCGGATTGTGCAGCGCGCACTTATGCATCATACGACATGCTGCACTGCAAGAAATGCACGCGACAGAAGTACCAGCGTCATCGATAGTATCGCGCGAGGCATGTTCGTGCCCTTTCAGTCCCTTATTCCGTCTTGATGCACTGAACGCCGAAACCGGGGTTCGTTGCGCCATTCGCGGCGCTTAGTCCGGTTTGCCGCCCAAGGAGTTTTCGTGAGCGATATCGCCGTCGAGGCCCTCGATACCCAAACCTCGCTGGAAGCGCCGTCGCGAGCCGCCATCGCGCTGGTGACCTTGGCACTGGCCGTCGGCAGCTTCGGCATCGGTACGGGCGAATTCGTCATCATGGGACTTCTGCCCAACGTCGCCAACACCTTCGGCGTCACCACACCGGAAGCAGGCCATGTGATCAGTGCCTATGCGCTCGGTGTCGTCGTCGGTGCGCCTGTTATCGCCGTGCTTGCCGCCAAGATGGCGCGCCGCACACTGCTTCTGCTGATGATGGCGATCTTTGCCGCCGGCAATATTTCCAGCGCCTTTGCGCCGACCTTCGAAAGCTTCACGGCACTGCGCTTCATCACCGGCCTGCCGCATGGCGCCTATTTCGGTGTCGCAGCGCTCGTCGCCGCTTCCATGGTGCCGGTCCATCGCCGCGTGCGCGCCGTCGGGCAGGTCATGCTCGGTCTCACGATCGCGACGCTCATCGGCACGCCGATTGCCACCTTTCTCGGCCAGCAGCTCGAATGGCGCGCGGCTTTCATGATGGTTGGCGCTATCGGTCTTGCGACCATGCTGCTGATCGCCCTCTTCCTGCCGAAGGACAAGGTCGAGGAAGGCGCCAGCATCACCCGTGAGCTCGGCGCGCTGAAGCGCATCCAGGTCTGGCTTTCGCTTGGCGTCGCCGCCGTCGGCTTCGGCGGCATGTTCTCGATCTTCAGCTATGTCGCCACGACGACGACCGACGTCGCCGGCCTCGGCGCCGCCATGGTGCCGGTCGTGCTTGCACTCTTCGGCATCGGCATGAACGTCGGCAATGTCGTCGGTTCGCGCCTCGGCGACATCTCGATCAAGGGAACGATCGGCGGCATGATGATCTTCAACATCGTCATCATGACGCTCTTCTCGCTGACGGCTGCCAATCCCATCATGCTCTGCATTTGCGTCTTCCTGATCGGCTGCGGCTTCGCCGCCTGTCCGGCCGTACAGACACGCCTGATGGATGTGGCCGCGGATGCGCAGACGCTGGCCGCCGCCTCCAATCACTCCGCCTTCAACATCGCCAATGCGCTCGGCGCGTGGCTTGGCGGCCTGGTGATTTCCTGGGGCTTCACGGCGGCTGCGACCGGCTATGTCGGCGCGGTTCTCTCCGTTGGCGGCCTTGCCGTCTTCGCCGTCTCAGTTGGCCTGGAGCGCCGCACCGGACACGCATGAGCCTGCGGGAGCAGCCAGCTCCTGCCTGCCATTGTGGCAGAACACGTTCTCCTCGCCCCATACGGCCATCGCCTTGATGATCGGCCCCAGGCTCGCGCCAAGCGGCGTGAGAGCATACTCGACACGCGGCGGCACGACCGGAAACACGGTCCGTGAGACCAGCCCGGATTCCTCCAATTCCCGCAATTGCTTCGTCAGCATGCGCTGCGTCACCGACGGCAGCTTGCGGCGGATTTCGTTGAAGCGCAGCGTTCCTTCCATCAGGTGAAAAAGAACCACTCCCTTCCATTTGCCATCGAGAAGGCTCAGCGTCGCCTCGACCGGACATCCCGGAAAATTTCCAACTAGCTTAGAGCGGGGAAGCGACATGGACAGTATCCTTTTTGTACCTACGTACAGAATTTGTGCATTCTTGCGCCCTATGATGATAATGCGCATCTAGCCTCTGTGCAACAAAACCAGGAGCTTCTCCCATGCGCGCAGTCGCCTATAAACAACCGCAACCCATTTCCGCAGAGACATCGCTGATCGACATCGAGCTGCCGATGCCCGAGGCAAAGAGCCATGATCTGCTCGTCGAAGTGAAGGCCGTCTCCGTCAATCCGGTCGATGTCAAAGTCCGCGGCAATGTCGCTCCCACCGAGGGCGAATATAAGATTATCGGCTGGGACGCGGCCGGCATCGTTAGGGCTGTCGGTCCCGAGGTCACCATGTTCAAGCCGGGTGACGAAGTCTTTTATGCCGGCGCCATCAATCGTAGCGGCTCAAATGTGGAATTTCATCTGGTTGACGAGCGCATCGTTGGAGCCAAGCCGAAGAGCCTCGATTTTCCGGCTGCCGCTGCACTACCGCTGACGTCGATCACCGCCTATGAAGTGCTATTCGATCGTCTGAAGGTGCAGGATCCCGTCCCCGGCGTTGCCAATACGATCCTCATCATCGGCGGCGCCGGCGGCGTCGGATCCATTGCCATCCAGATCGCGCGCGCCTTGACCAACCTGACTGTCATCGCCACCGCATCCCGGCCGGAAACGCAGGCTTGGGTGAAGGAATTGGGAGCCCATCACGTCATCGATCATTCGAAGGCGCTTGCGCCTGAGATCGAGGCGCTCGGCATCGGTGCACCCGCCTTCGTCTTCTCGACGACCAACACGTCAGATCATACCGGCTCAATTGTCGAGGCTATCGCACCCCAAGGCCGGTTCGCCCTCATCGACGATCCGAAGACGCTCGATGTCGTGCCGTTCAAGTGGAAGGCGGTATCGATCCATTGGGAGATGATGTTCACTCGCCCCCTCTACAACACGGCCGACATGATCGAGCAGCACAAGCTGTTGACGAAGATCGCCGAACTGGTGGATGCCGGCAAGATCAGGTCGACACTGACCGAGACCGCGGGCACGATCAATGCCGCAAACCTGAAGAAGGCGCATGCCCTTGTCGAGACCGGCAAGATGAAGGGCAAGGTCGTTCTGGCGGGCTTCTAAAGACGGAAATTCGTGACAATTCAGGCCGGATGCGGAACATCCGGCCATTACAATTCAACGCATTTGCACGACGTTTTGTTGCATCGCACAAACTTTCAGCCGCCTAAACAAATTTTTACTGCGACATTGTGGCTTTAAACGCTTCCACCTCTTGACTTTTTATGCCTTCGGCGCGACTTCTCCGCACGTGGGGAACAGCGTTTTCCACACCGATCAACCGGAGTCATCTTTCGATGCCTAGCGACAGTAGTAGTCGATTGCCTTTGCCGTCAGTAGCATTCGTGCACTAACCGACTCCTGTCGGCTCGCCACGATCCGCTACGACGGCGGATCGACCGGAAAGGCGAGCTATAATGAACATGAACAGCTTCCCCGTGCGGGCCGGCAACGCCGCTCGTGCATTCATCAATAACAACCGTGCCGTAACCATCGCCGAGCGTGTCGAGTCGCTGAATGCGCTTGGGGCGTCCGAGGCTGCGCGCATCCTCGCCAAAATGCCGGAAGAGCGCGCCGTGCGCATTCTCGACCGGCCGGAACTACGCAACGCAGCCGCCATTCTCGAAGTCATGGGCAATGCGGATGCCGCGCGGCTGCTGCATGGCATGTCCAACGACCGCGTCGCCGACGTGCTGCTCGAAATGGATGTCGAGACGCGCGGACGGCTTTTCGCCACGTTCGACGAGCATGCCCGGCTGGCAATCCAGGGGCTGATGGGCTATCCGCCGCGCACGGCTGGCGGCATCATGACGACGGAATTCGTCAGCGTGCTCGCCAGCTGGACCGTTGCGCAGACGCTCGATCACGTTCGCCAGGTCGAGCGCTCGCGCGAAACAGTCTATGCCATCTATGTGCTCGACGATGAGACGCATGTGCTGCTGCATGTCGTGACGCTGCGCCGTCTCATCACCGGCGAGCCCGATGCCTGTATTCTCACCGTGGCGCAGAAGGGCACGCCGGTCACGGCGCCGCCGCTGATGAAGCAGGAGGATGTCGCCCGCCTGATCCGGCGGCACGATCTGCTGGCGCTTCCGGTCGTGGATGATAAAGGCATGATGCTCGGCATCGTCACCGTCGACGACGTCATCGACACGATGATCGCCGATACGACCGAAGACGCGCAGAAGTTCGGCGGCATGGAAGCACTCGGCCAGCCCTATATGAAGATCAGCTTTGCCGGCATGATCCGCAAGCGCGCCGGCTGGCTCGCAGCCCTCTTCCTTGGGGAAATGCTGACGGCAAGCGCCATGCAGCACTTCGAGGGCGAGCTGGAAAAGGCCGTCGTGCTGACGCTCTTCATCCCGCTGATCATGAGCTCGGGCGGCAATTCCGGCTCGCAGGCAACGTCGCTGATCATCCGGGCGCTGGCGCTCGGCGAACTCAAGCTTTCCGACTGGTGGCGCGTGGCATTCCGCGAACTGCCGACGGGCATCGTGCTCGGCGCGATCCTCGGCCTTGTCGGCTTCGCCCGCATCGTGCTCTGGCAGAATATTGGCCTGTTCGACTATGGTCCGCACTGGCAGCTGGTCGCCTTTACCGTCTTTGCGGCCCTGATCGGCATCGTCACCTTCGGTTCGCTCGCCGGCTCGATGCTGCCGTTCATCCTGCAGAAGCTGCGGCTCGACCCGGCCAGCGCATCGGCGCCCTTCGTCGCGACGCTGGTCGACGTCACCGGCCTGGTGATCTACTTCTCTGTGGCACTGCTGATCCTCAGCGGCACGATGCTCTGAGGGTGACGAAACTCTGACGACAAAAGGGGCCGGCAACGGCCCCTTTTCATTTTCACTCCGGCGCAGGCAGTTTCAGCACGCCATTGGTCTTGAGGGTGCGGATCGCGAAGTTCGAGCGCAGGTCGACCACCCCCGGAAGGACCAGAAGTTTTTCCGACATTACCTTCTCGTAGGCGGCGAGATCCGCCACCACGACCTCCGCCAGGAAATCGGCCGTTCCCGAAATCAGATGGCAGGAGACGATTTCCGGAATGGCGAGCAGTGCCGCCTGCTGCGCTTCGGAATTCTCCTTCGAATGATGGCCGACCTTGAGTTCCACAAAGACCGTGAGGCCAAGCCCGGCCTCTTTGCGGTCGATATCGGCGCGATAGCCGCGCAGAAGTCCCGATTTTTCCAGATTGCGAATGCGCCGCAGGCAGGGCGATGGAGAGAGATTCACCCGCTCGGCGATCTCGACATTGGTGGCGCGCGCATCCTCCTGAAGGCAGTTGAGGATCGCGATATCGAATTTATCCAGTTTTAGCATATCCAACAAACCCAATTGCCAATATTGGCAGATTATTGCTGATAGCATGATTTCTGAGCTATAACTAGCAAGGACATGCCTCGGCCTTCGGCGCTATCTTTTCCTCATTCGAAAGTTAACCGGAACGTTGGAAAGGATATGTCGATGACCGCTTTGTCTCTCTCCACCCGCAAGGCAACCCCAACTGCGATCGGCTATGCGGGCGCCGTCGTCACCGTGTTGATCTGGGCGAACTGGATTCTGGCCACGCGCCATACCGCCGAGACCCAGATGAGCACGATCGACCTCGGCCTACTGCGCTATGGCGTGCCGGCGCTGGTGCTGGCCCCTGTCTGGCGGCGGATCGGCCTGCTACCGAAGGGCGTGCCGCTGAAGCTGCTGGCGCTGATGGTCTGCGGTTCCGGCGCCCTCTTCTTCCAGCTGACCACCCTTGCCATTCAATTCACGCCCGCCTCCTCGGCCGGCATCCTGCTCGGTGGCTCCATGCCGCTGGCGACCGCCCTGATCGGCGTGCTGATCTTTCGCGAGCAGCTTGATGTCACCCGCTGGCTGGGCCTCGGCGGCATCGTCGCCGGGGTCGTGATCCTGCTTGCCCGCAGCCTCTATGGCGTGCAGATCTCCTGGGAGGGCTTCACGCTGCTGCCGCTTTCCGCCCTCCTCTGGGCGAGCTATACTCACGCCTTCCGCCGCTCGGGGCTGAACGCCGTGCAATCCAGCGCCATCATCGCCGTCTGGTCATTCCTGATCCATGTCGGGCTGGCCGCCATCTTCGGCAGCTCGCTGACCTCGGTGCCGCTGCCGGAAATCGGCCTGCAGATCGTCAGCCAGGGCCTGCTGTCCGGCCTCGCCGCCACCCTCGCCTACGGTCTTGCAGTCCAGGCTCTCGGCGGCACGCAGGCCGCGGCCTTCACCGCGATCACGCCGGTGCTCGCCACGATCGGCGGCGGCTTCCTGCTCGGCGAGGAAATCGGAACGGCAGGGATTGCCGCGGCGATCGTGACCGGCGTCGGCGTCGCACTCTCCACTGGCCCGCTCGCCCGGAAGCCTGCCCAACACTAATTCGCACCTTGCGGAAATACGGAGCGGTTCAGCGAAATACTGAATCGCTCTTTCTGTTTGTTCCAACGCAATTCAGGGAACAAGGATCAAAATCGAAGCGCCATTGCCACGCGTCTGGCCGGATCGGCGCCATGGACAACCTCTTTCTCCAGGATCTCAGTGAGAACCACCGGCCTGTCCTCACCCTCCAGGATGCGAAATCCCAGAGACGCGTAGAACGGCGCATTGAAGGCCACCTGCCGGTCCGTCGTCAGCGTGACGCCTGTGGCTCCTTGCGTTCTCGCGGTGGCAATGGCCGTCTCCATCAGCCGGCGCCCGACGCCTCGCTTCTGCCAGCGCCTGACGACATCGATTTCGGCGATATATACAGAGCCGTCCCTACGGATGCCCGTGAGGAAACCGATCGGCTTATCCTCGCCGTCGACGGCAACGAACAGTAATTGCTCCGCCAGGGATTGTTGCAGGACATCGAGAGGCAGGGATGTCGGCTCGCAGCCGACAGCGCCGGCCTCTTGCAGAGCCCCAAAGGCATCGATCTCGATATCAGCAAGCAAATGCAGCTCGTCGGCCCTGGCTGAGCGGATCATCCAGGTGCCGTCTCCGATTTCCGTCATTGCATCTCACATATTCGGATAGACCGGCCCCTCGCCGCCCTGCGGCGGCACCCAGTTGATGTTCTGGTTGGGATCCTTGATGTCGCAGGTCTTGCAGTGGACGCAGTTCTGGGCGTTGATGACAAAGGTCTCCTTGCCGTCTTTCTCCACCCATTCATAGACGCCGGCCGGACAGTAGCGCGTCGACGGACCGGCATAGATGTCGTGTTCCGACGATACCTGCAGTGCCATGTCCCTGACCTGCAGATGCACCGGCTGGTCTTCCTCGTGATTGGTGTTCGACAGGAACACCGAGGAAAGACGGTCGAAGGTCAGCACGCCGTCCGGCTTCGGATAGTCGATCTTCGTGTGCTTGGTCGCGGGTTCCAGCGATTGGGCATCCGTCTTGCCATGCTTCAGCGTGCCGAAGAAGGAGAAGCCGAAGAGCTGGTTCGTCCACATGTCGAGACCGCCCAGCGTCACGCCGATCGCCGTGCCGAATTTCGACCACAGCGGCTTGACGTTACGCACCCGCTTCAGGTCCTTGCCGATGTCGGAAGCGCGCCATTCGTTCTCGATCTCGATCACTTCGTCGTTGCCGCGACCGGCCGCAATCGCCTCGGCGATCCTGTCGGCCGCCAGCATGCCCGACAGCACCGCGTTATGGCTGCCCTTGATGCGGGGAACATTAACGAAGCCTGCCGAACAGCCGATCAGGGCGCCGCCCGGGAAGGTCAGCTTCGGCACCGACTGATATCCGCCTTCGGTGATGGCGCGGGCGCCATAGGAAATGCGCTTGCCGCCCTCGAAGGTGCCACGGATCGCCGGATGCGTCTTGAAGCGCTGGAATTCCTCGAAGGGATAGAGATAGGGGTTCTTGTAGTTCAGGTGCACGACGAAGCCGACGGCGACCAGATTGTCCTCAAGATGATAGAGGAACGAGCCGCCACCCGTCTTCATTCCGAGCGGCCAGCCGAATGAGTGCTGCACGAGACCCTTTTTGTGGTTCTCCGGCTTGACCTCCCAGAGTTCCTTGATGCCGATGCCGAACTTCGGCACGTCGCTGTTCCGCGACAGATCGAACTTGGCAATGAGCTGCTTGGCCAGCGAGCCGCGCACGCCCTCGCCGATCAGCACGTATTTGCCGAGCAATTCCATGCCGCGGGTATAGTTCGGGCCGGGCTCGCCATTCTTCTCGATGCCCATGTCGCCGGTGGCGACGCCGATGACCGCACCCTCGTCATTATAGAGCACTTCGGTCGCGGCAAAGCCGGGATAGATTTCGACGCCGAGCGCCTCGGCCTTCTCGGCCAGCCAGCGACAGACAAGCCCAAGCGATACGATGTAATTGCCGTGATTGCTCATCAGCGGCGGCATCATGAAATTCGGCAGGCGAACGGAGCCGGCGGGGCCTAAGAACAGGAAGTGATCATCAGTCACCTCGGTCTTGAAGGGATGCCCCTCCTCCTCGCGCCAGCCCGGCAGCAGGCGGTCGATGCCGATCGGATCGACGACGGCGCCCGAAAGAATATGTGCGCCGACTTCGGCCCCCTTCTCGAGCACGACGACAGTCAGATCGGGATTGATCTGCTTCAGCCGGATCGCAGCTGACAGGCCCGCAGGACCCGCGCCAACAATCACAACGTCGAATTCCATGCTCTCGCGTTCCGGCAGCTCGCTCGCATTAGTCATTCATCTTCTCCGCTTGGCAGCGTCCGATGATATCGGATCGCAGCCTTATCCCCTTGGGCGTCTTCCCCGTTTCGTTTATCTCTTGTCAAAACGGGAGAGGATTGTCGAGCCGGGAAGCGACAGGCAATCCTCCAATTCGTCCAACGCGCAAACAAGTTAAGTTACTTTTACGTTAACGCCAATATTTTGAAGGTATTTGCCGCCCTCTCCGGAGCGTGACTTCCATAATCGCCCGATGGCGCTCTATAAGAGCCGATCGGGAATTGCGGATAGCATGAAGGGTGATCAAAATGGATCTTCGTATCGGCGGAAAGCGCGCGCTGGTGCTTGCCTCATCCAAGGGGCTCGGCCATGGGATCGCCGTGGCGCTGGCCCGCGAGGGCGTGAACGTTCTGCTCTGTGGCCGCAGCGGCGAAAGGCTCGACGGTAATTGCAAGGCCATCAATGCCGAGGGCAAAGGCCGCGCCGACTGGATCTGGGCTGACCTCAACGACGAGAATTTCGTTGATGTCGTCACCAAGGCCGCGACCGAGAAGCTCGGCGGTATCGACATTCTTGTCAATAATAGCGGCGGCCCGACGCCTGGAACGACGGAGGATATGACCGCGGAGCGACTGGAGACCTATTTCATCTCCATGGTGTCGCGGATCATCACGCTGACCAACGCCCTGCTGCCGGGCATGAAGGCGCAAGGCTGGGGGCGCATTCTGACGGTCGCCTCCTCCGGCGTCATCGAACCCATTCCCAACCTTGCGCTCTCCAACACGCTGCGCCCGGCATTGGCCGGATGGAGCAAGACGCTGGCGAGCGAAGTGGCGGCGCATGGCATCACGGTGAACATGCTTCTGCCGGGCAGCATCGCCACCGACCGATTGGCCGAGCTTGACACCGCCGCGGCCAAACGTGGAGGCCGGAGCCTGGAAGACGTCAGCGCCGAGCGTCAGCAGCGTATTCCCGTCGGCCGCTACGGCCGTGTCGAAGAATTCGCCGCGACGGCCGCCTTCCTCTGCAGCGAGCCGGCAAGCTACGTCACGGGAACGCTGGTCCGTTGCGACGGAGGGGCTGCGCGCTCCCTTTAAAGTCCCAATCGCGAACAAAGAAGGGGCTTGGTTAAACTGGCCCCGACAACACATTTGCGTGAGCGATGATGGCGCCTGCCATGAGCTTTGTGACCCGCTTCGCCACTATAAATACTGTATCCCGCCGCGCAGCCGTCTGATTATTACATAACAGCAATCAAAAAATAGCCATTTGACTGTTTGTTGCACGGCACAAACAGAAGCAATCCCAAAGCTTTCCAAGCTTTAATTTTTCGCCCCGCCGAACTGTGGTAAATTGCGCTCGATCAGCGTTCAACAATTCACGTTATAGGGACAGAATTACCGAACGTTAGCGGTAAACAGCGATGTGATGGATTGCGGCGAAGCTCGTTTTTGTTGTGCGGCGCAATAAATACACTTCAACGTCATCGCGCTTCCTGCAACTCGCCTCGACCGGTTCTTTAATATGAAAAAATTCTGGCTTCCCCTTAGCCTTCTTGTCGTCGCAGCCCTTGTTGCCTGGGGCTACCGCGACCGTATTCCTTTCCTTTCCGCATTTGTCGATCAAGCATCCGCAGAAACCAAAGACGCCGGCAAGACGGCGCAAGCAGGCGGTCACAAGCGCGAAGCCGCTCCCACCGCCGTCAGGACCGTAGCCGTAACGAAAAGGTCGCTGCCGAACGACGTGACCGCCACCGGCTGGGCTGACGCGCAGGACACCACCACCATTGCCGCGCAGGAAGCAGGCCTGATCACCGAGATCGAGGCGCAGGATGGCGCCATGGTCAAGGCGGGCGACCTGATTGCCAAGCTCGATCCGCGCACCGCGCAGGCCTCGGTCGACAAGGATAAGGCAAACCTCGCCAAGGATCAGGCCACCCTCGTCGAGGCGGAAGCCGCACTTACCCGCGCCAAGAACCTGCTTAACAATGCTGGCACGCAGCAGACGGTCGATCAGGCGGTTGCCGCGCGCGATACAGCGGTCGCGACAGTCAACGGCGACAAGGCGCAGCTCGCATCCGACCAGGTGCTTCTGGAGCATACCGAAATTCGGGCGCCGTATGACGGTCGCCTTGGCGACGTGCAGCTCAGCGTCGGCGCCTATGTCAGCGCTGGGACCGCGATTGTTTCGATCGCGCAATATGACCCGATCTACGTCAAGTTCCATTTGCAGGAAAGCCATCTTCGCGAACTCGAAGAGGCCATGAAGGGCGGCACCGTGCCGGTCAGCACCGTGCCGCGATCGGCCGAAGGCAAGACGCGCCAGGGCGCCATGAGCTTCTACGACAACCAGGTCGACGCCGCTTCCGGCACCATTCTCGCCAAGGCGAAGTTCGACAATGCGAATGGTGCCATCTGGCCCGGCCAGTCGGTCAACATCGTCATGCACTTCAATGACAACCAGCCGGTCGTCGTCGCGCCCACGGTTTCGATCAGCCCCGGCCCGGAAGGCTTTTTCGCCTATGTCGTCAAGGACAACAAGGTGCATCTGACGCCGGTCACCATCGCACGGCAGAACGGCGCATTTACAGCCGTCGCCAAGGGCCTGTCGGAAGGCGACCATGTCGTTACCGAAGGACAGGTGCAGTTGAACGACGGCCAAAGCGTCGTCGAGCAGTTCAGTGATGGCACGCCGCAGAAAGTCGCCTCGGCTGACGATCAGTCAGGCCAGAAAACCGAAACGATTTCCGTCGGAGCACAGCAATGATTCCCGCCTTCTGTATCCGGCGGCCGGTGGCGACGACGCTTCTGGCCCTAGGTGTGGTCATGGCTGGCCTGGCGGGATATCAGCTTGTTCCCGTGGCCGCCTTGCCGCAAGTCGATTTCCCGACCGTCAACGTCACCGCACAGTTGAATGGCGCCTCGCCGCAGACCATGGCGACATCGGTTTCGACACCGCTGATCAAACAGTTCGAGACGATCCCCGGCATCAGCGAGATTTCGTCGACCAACTCGCTCGGCAACACCAGCATCGTGCTGCAATTCGACCTCAACCGCGATATCGATGCCGCTGCCGCCGACGTTCAGGCCGCAATCTCGCACGCAACGCGCCAATTGCCTGACAATCTGACTGTGCCGCCAAGCTACCGCAAGACCAATCCCGCGGATGCGCCGATCATGCTGCTGGCCGTGCAGAGCGATACGATGCCGCGCAGCAAGCTCGACGAGATCGCCGAGGACATCATCTCGCCGTCGCTTTCGACACTGCCCGGCGTGGCGGAAGTGACTGTTTTCGGTGCCCAGACGTATGCCGTGCGGGTCGAAGTCGATCCCGCCAAGCTGCAGAACCGCAGCATCGGCATCGACACCGTCAACAATGCGCTTGTCAACGCCAACAGCCAGGTTCCGGTCGGCACCCTGCAGAACAATTCGCAGAGCATGACCATCAACTCCGATACCCAGCGCACCAATGCCGAGCAATTCCGCTCGCTTGTCATCGCGAACCCGAATGGCGCGCCGATCCATCTGAGCGACGTCGCAGACGTGCAGGACAGTGTGGAGAACACCAATACCGGCTCCTGGTATGACGGCAAGCGCGCGATCATTCTCGCCATCCAGCGCCAGCCGGATGCCAATACGGTCGACGTGGTCGATGCCATCAATGCCAAGCTGCCGCAATTGCATGCGGAAATACCGGCATCGGTGAAGACGACGGTCATGAACGATTCAGCGCAGCCGATCCGCGATGCAATTTCCGACGTCAAATTCACGCTGATGCTGACGATCGGCCTTGTCGTGCTGGTGATCTATCTTTTTACCGGTCACGTCACGGCAACGATCATCCCTGGCCTTGCCGTGCCGCTGTCGCTGATCGCGACATTCGGCATGATGTATGTGCTGGGATACAGCATCGATAACATCTCCCTGCTAGGCCTGACGCTTGCGGTCGGTCTCGTGGTGGACGACGCCATCGTCATGCTCGAGAACATATTGCGCCATGTCGAAGAAGGCATGCCGGTGCTCGAGGCGGCGCTGAAGGGTTCGGCTGAGGTTAGCTACACCATCATCTCCATGTCGATCTCGCTGATCGCGGTGTTCATCCCGATCCTCCTGATGGGCGGCGTCGTCGGCCGCATCTTCAACGAATTCGGCATGGTCGTTGCCATCGCCATCGTATCGTCGGCCATCGTTTCGCTGACCGTCACGCCCATGCTCAGCTCGCGTCTTTCGGCGGGCCATGGCGAGCCGCCCTACCCGGTGCGCCTCTTCAATATGGGCTTCGACTGGATTCAGCGCGGCTACGACCGAGGCGTTGCCTGGTGCCTGCGCCATCGCGGCACGGTGCTCCTAAGCTTCCTCGGCTCGGTGGCGCTTTCGGCATATCTCTTCATGGTCCTGCCCGCGAGCTTCTTTCCGACGGAAGATATCGGCCGCCTGACGATCTCCACGCAGGCCCGGCAGGATATCTCCTATCCGGCGATGCAGGACCTGCAGAATCAGGCCGCCGCGCTTGTGAAACAGAACCCGGCCGTTGCCCACGTCATGTCCATCGTCGGCGGCAACGCGCGCCAGCCGCTGAACAACGGCACCATGTATGTCGAACTGAAGGCGAAGGACCAACGAGAGCCGCTGGACCAGACCCTGCGGGAGCTGCGCGCCAGCATCAGCAAGATCGCCGGCCTGAAAGCCTATATCACCCCACAGCAGAGCCTGCGCTTCGGCGGCCGCCAGACGGCCAGCCAGTATCAGCTCGTCATCCAGGCGCTGAGCGCCGACCAGACGAATCTCTGGGCCAACAAGATGCTCGATGCGATGCGCCGCGATCCGCGCTTCACCGATGTCGCCTCGGATGAGCAGAACAACGCCCTGCAGGCCAATATCGTCGTCGATACCGAAAAGGCAGCGCAATACGGGATCAACAACAATCAGTTGCGCACGTCACTCGAAGAAGGTTTCGGCGGTTTCACCGCCGCGCAAATCCAGTCGACCGGCGATAGCTATGACGTGATAGTCGAGTTCGACACCAGCAAGCCCTGGGACGACCAGAAGCTTCAGGAGATCCAGATCGCATCAGCGAGCGGCGCCCTGGTTCCGCTGTCGAACTTCGCCCATGTCGAGCGCAAGACAGGCCCGGTCACCATCAACCAGACGGGGCAGCTCGTCTCGACCACCGTATCCTTCAACCTGCCGGCCGGCGAAGCGCTCGGCGATGCCACGGCACAGATCGAGCAGATCAAGAAGGATATCAACATGCCGGCGGACATCTTCACGTCCTATGGCGGCACCGCCCAGATCTTCCAGCAGTCGCAGGGCAGCACGCCTTATCTGATCCTTGCGGCCGTGCTGACGATCTATGTGGTCCTCGGCGTTCTCTACGAGAGCTTCATCCACCCGTTGACCATTCTCTCCGGCCTGCCGGCCGCCGCTCTCGGCGCTCTGCTTGCCCTGAAGGTCTTCGGGTTCGACCTGTCGATCATCGCGCTGATCGGCTTGCTGATGCTGATCGGCATCGTCAAGAAGAACGCGATCATGATGATTGACGTGGCACTGGAAACGCTGCGCTCGAGTGCGGGCATATCGCCCGCGGAAGCGATCCACGAAGCCTGCGTGCGTCGTTTCCGTCCGATCATGATGACCACCTTCTGCGCCCTGCTCGGCGCTCTTCCGATCGCGGTCGGCGGCGGTGCAAGCTCCGAGCTTCGGCAGCCGCTCGGTATCGCCGTCGTCGGCGGCCTGGTGGTCTCGCAGCTTCTGACGCTGTTCATCACGCCGGTCATCTTCCTGGAGATGAACCGCCTGAACGACTTTCTTGGCCGCCTGGTCAAGCGCAAGGACAAGGAGCCGCACCACAAGGAACCGCCGGCGGCCATCGCAGCCGAGTGACAGCAACGGGCGCCGAAAGCGCCCGTTTCTTTTGCACGAGACTCGAAGGGCTTTGCCTGTGAAGTGCTCGCAATGGAGATTGCGACCGGCGGAAATAAAAGCGCCCTCGCGTCTTGAACTTGGCATCAAGCCATGTCATGACGCGCCCTCTTTGCGACAGGGGCGCGTCTTGCGTCTCGTACGGGGCTTGGCCTCAATCCAGACAATTTTGACGGAAGGGAGTGCGGGCATGGCTCGGGCGCTTGGTTTCGACTTCGGCACGACGAACACGGTTCTGGCGATGGCCGATGGAGCCGCGACACAATCGGTCGCCTTCCATAGCGCAGCCGGCACGGCCGACAGTATGCGCACGGCGCTCTCCTTCATGAAGGATCCGGGGCTTGGCGCGGCAGCATTGAAGGTCGAGGCCGGGCATGCGGCCATCCGGCAGTTCATCGACAATCCCGGCGACTGTCGCTTCCTGCAGTCGATCAAGACCTTTGCGGCGAGCGCGCTCTTTCAGGGCACCCTGATCTACGCCAAGCGGCACAGCTTTGAAGACCTGATGGAGATCTTCGTGCGGCGCTTGCGCGCCTATGCCGGAGACAATTGGCCGGGCGACATTTCCCGCATCGTCACCGGCCGCCCCGTGCATTTCGCCGGTGCCAATCCGGACGCCGCTCTTGCCACGCAGCGCTACAATGCAGCACTGACGCGCTTCGGCTTTCCGGAAGTCCACTATGTCTATGAGCCGGTGGCAGCCGCCTTTTACTTCGCCCAGCATCTGAAGAGGGACG
Organism: Rhizobium sp. KNZ2-6A; assembly: GCF_056755475.1. Lineage (NCBI taxonomy): Bacteria > Pseudomonadati > Pseudomonadota > Alphaproteobacteria > Hyphomicrobiales > Rhizobiaceae > Rhizobium > Rhizobium sp. KNZ2-6A. Next base: position 55,534 of record NZ_JBNDIC010000023.1, read on the forward strand.
CGACCGTGCTGGTAGCCGACTTCGGCGGCGGCACCACCGACTATTCGTTGATCCGCTTCGAAACGCAGGCCGGAAAGCTGACGGCCACTCCCATCGGCCACTCCGGCGTCGGTATCGCGGGCGATCATTTCGATTTCAGGATGATCGACAATATCGTCTCGCCTGCGATCGGCAAGGGCAGCTTCTTCAAGAGCTTCGACAAGCTGCTGGAGGTGCCGACCTCCTACTACGCCAATTTCGGGCGCTGGAACCAGCTTTCGATCTTCAAGACCTCGCGCGAATATGCCGATCTGAAGACGCTCGTGCGCAGCAGCCTGGAGCCGGAAAAGCTGGAGACCTTCATCGATCTCGTCGAACATGACGAGGGTTATCCGCTCTATCAGGCCGTATCGGCGACGAAGATGGCTCTTTCGAGCGAGGAAGAAGCCGAATTCAACTTCCCGCCGCTCGGCAAGGCCGGCCGCAAGCACGTTCGCCGGGCTGATTTCGAGAATTGGATTGCCGACGACCTTGCCCGCATCGAGGGTGCGCTGGACGATGTGCTGACGACCACGAATACATTGCCCGATGCGATCGACAAGGTGTTTCTTACCGGCGGCACCTCTTTCGTGCCGGCTGTGCGGCGCATGTTCACCGAGCGTTTCGGTCACGAGCGGATCGAGACGGGCGGCGAACTGCTGTCGATCGCGCATGGTCTTGCCCTGATCGGCGAGCGCGACGATATCGCCCAGTGGACGGCCTGATATAGCACCCGCCCCGCTCTTTCGTTCCCGCGCGGCTTTAGCTAAAGTTCAGCCATGATTTCCGCCAGCGACCTCACCCCGGCCGAACTTGCCGCGCTTCTGCATTTTCATGCGGATGCTGGCGTCGATTGGCTGCTGGAAGAACAGCCGGTGGATCGCTTTGCCGAATTCGAGGCCATGCGTGCGGCTAGGCAGGGCGCGCGCGCCGTGCAGCCCCGCGCCGAAGCTCCGTCACCTGCGGCACGGGCACAGCCGGATCGTCGCCAGGTCACAAAGCCGGCCGCGCCTGCTGCGGCACCACCGCGCGCCGCGCCCGCCATTCCCGATGAGCAGGCCGTGGAACAGGCGCGATTTGCCGCTGAAAGCGCGCGCTCGCTCAGCGAGCTGAAAACCGCCATCGAAGCCTTCAACGGCTGCAATCTCAAGAACAGCGCGCGCTCGACGATCTTCGCGAGCGGTACGGCGGAAGGCCGAATCATGGTGATCGGCCCGATGCCGAGCGCCGATGACGACAGGGAAGGCGCACCATTTTCCGGCCGCGCCGGCCTGTTGCTGGACAAGATGCTGGCCGCCATCGGCCTGCAACGCGACGGGATCCTGCTCGCCAACGTCATTCCGTGGCGGCCGCCCGGCAACCGCGCGCCATCAGCGCCCGAAATCGAGATATGCCGTCCGTTCATAGAACGGCAGATTGCGCTCGCCGAACCGAAGGCCTTGCTGCTGCTCGGCAATTTTACCGCCCGATACTTCTTCGGTGGAGGCGAAACCATTCATGGACTGCGCGGACAATGGCGCGAGTTAAGCATTCTCGGCCGCGCGGTGCCGGCAATCGCCAGTCTCCATCCGCAGGAATTGCTGACCGCGCCGATCAACAAGCGGCTGGCCTGGAACGACCTCTTGGCCTTCAAACATTATATCGACGCCGAAATATTAGGCTGATTTTCGCCATTATTAATAAAAAATGACGCTAGCCATGCATTTTAAGCATGGCAGTCTTCCGGCGTTGTGCATTGCGGAATCAATGTTGCATTGCAATATAGAGTCGTGTCTTGGGAGGAATCGAAAGGAACCAAGGCCATGACTGCACGTTTGCGCCCTATTCACTGCGGGTTTGATACCCTGCGCCGCGCCCTCGAGCCCGTGCGCGCGATAAATGGACATCGCAACCTCGGCATCGCTGCCAATGAGCAGATGGTTGCACGGGGCACCGGCGTTTCGGCTCGCGTCAGCCGGCCGACGGCCATTTTTGCAGATTTCCGCAGCTGCTGAACACAGGCGCCAATAGCGCCGCAGGGTAGCGCTTGATTATCAGGAATTACATCATGTCTTCGGGTTTGCGTTCACTCATCGCTTTGTTCGATTCGGTCGGCCATATCGGCTCCGCAGTGCGAGCGGCAGAGGAATTTGAACGTGCGCGCAACTTCCGCAAGGGTGAATGCCGCGAGACAAGCGCCGCGCGGGCATCGGCAAGCATTCCCCTTTGAGATTTCACAGGCGGATTTACATCACCCCCGTCGGCCACTGCTGAGAGCATTTCCGCTTTCCTTCGAATCGCCAAAACGCTCCATCTTTTTGTTTCCTTACGCATTCCGGACGGAAAACCGCTACGCGCTTTTCCTGGAAATGCTCTGATGGCCAAGCCAGCGCCGACCTCTACTCATCAATAGCGACAGCGGAGCGTCCCTCGATCGATCGCGCCCAGGCGAAAGCCTCGTCGATCGCGGCTAGCTTCACGGCCTGCCATCCGCAATATTGATCCAGAAAATCGCGGGACACCCACATACGCGTCTTCTTGACCTCGTCGTGCCAGCCGATGTCGCCGCGCTCGGCGGATTTACGCAACAGGCGCTGCAGGTGGGTTCGCGATATCATGAAGTGGGCTGCCAGCGCCCGCGCATCGACGCGACCGATGTCGATCTTGTCTCCCTCCTCGGTAAGATCCAGTTTCGACATGATTTGATCGACGACTAGGCCGCCGGCTTCCGTCCAAAGAAACAGGCCAATGCATTCGGGCGGTTCACGCCAGATTTCCATTTCCAGACAATTGCGTGCCATGCGCGGCTGGGCGAGATCCATCAGCGCCGGCGAGGCAGCAAGCGCCGCGGCCCGCGCGCCATCGTCAAGCAGATCGAGCGCGGTCAGGTTGGCGAGATACCAACCGAACATCGCGGTGAAGCTCATCTCGGTCGGCACATAACGGCGGGGGCGGCGAACCGGGCCGGGAGCCAGTTCAAGGAAACGATAGGTCAGCAGCTCTTCGATGAAGCTCAAGACCGTATTGCGGCTCGCGACACGATAACGCGTGATGAGGTCGCGAAGCGCGACGACGGTCAGCCCCGAACCGGGAACGGCGGGGTCATACTCAAGATGAAGCGCATAGGCCGTCTGCGTCAGAAGCCACCGCTGGTGCGAGGCGAGCATGCGCGCGATCCTCGGGCCACTGTCGTAACGGTTGCGCAACGCCTCCGCAAGAAAGCGCAATGACGCGACGAATTTGGGATGACGAGCAAGCTGCTCAATGGAAAAACTCAATCGGGCCTCCTTGGGGTGCCCATTTCAATCAGTGACAAAAAGAGGATGTTTTATTTTTGTGAACAAGTTCACCGGAATCGATCATAATTCCGACATTTAATAGCATGCTATAGTTATGCAAGAGCGCTTATATCGGAAGAGGTTAAACAAATAATTTACTTAAATTATTGTTTCCTCGCCCGAACAGCTGCGTTCGCCGGCAGTGCAGCCATGATGATCCTCCTGAACGCGATCGTAGCAATTGTAGCATCAGTCTGCAAATTCAGGCCGAAATTGGCGCCTGATCAATCCGATATCCGTTCAAGAGTTGCGTTCAACCTGAAACGGAGACAGGCTGCCGGGTGAATACTTACTGTGCCATAACAAAACATATCGATGTCGTGACATGACTTTAACTTTGGTTCAGATTTCGATGTAATGATGAGACACCTCAGTCCGAGGGAGGCTTCGGACTGCACCCGCCATAGCTTAGCCTGATCAGGATAGACCATGCGAACAGACACCGGCCAGATCGTCAATCTGGCAGACTACCGTCCCACCGACTTCGTTCTGGAACGCGTGGACCTTACCTTCGATCTGCATCCAACCGAAACCAAGGTCGAAGCGCGGCTGATCTTCCATCGGCGCGAAGGCATCGATCCAAAGGCACCGCTGGTGCTCGATGGCGACGAGCTGGTTTTGTCCGGGCTGCTGCTCGACCAGAACGAACTTCCCGCCAAACAATATGACGCCACGCCGGAAAGCCTGACCGTTCGCGACCTGCCCGAGAGCACGCCTTTCGAGCTGACGATCACGACCGTGATCAATCCAGAGGCCAATACCCAATTGATGGGCCTCTACCGCACCGGCGGCATCTATTGCACGCAGTGCGAGGCAGAAGGCTTCCGCCGCATCACCTATTTCCCCGACCGGCCTGACGTTCTTGCGCCCTATACAGTCAATATCATCGCCGACAAGGCCGCCAATCCGCTGCTGCTGTCGAACGGCAACTTCCTCGGCGGCGCCGGCTACGGCGAAGGCAAGCATTTCGCCGCCTGGTTCGATCCCCATCCGAAGCCGAGCTATCTGTTCGCGCTCGTCGCCGGCGACCTCGGTGTCGTCGAGGATACGTTCACCACCCTGTCCGGCCGCGAAGTGGCGCTGAAGATCTATGTCGAGCATGGCAAGGAGCCGCGCGCCGTCTATGCCATGGATGCGCTGAAACGCTCGATGAAGTGGGACGAGGAGCGCTTCGGCCGCGAATACGATCTCGACATCTTCATGATCGTCGCCGTGTCGGACTTCAACATGGGGGCGATGGAGAACAAGGGCCTCAACGTCTTCAACGACAAATACGTGCTGGCCGATCCCGAGACGGCGACCGATGCCGATTATGCCAATATCGAAGCCATCATCGCCCACGAATATTTCCACAACTGGACAGGTAACCGCATCACCTGCCGCGATTGGTTCCAGCTCTGCCTCAAGGAAGGCCTGACCGTCTATCGCGATCACGAGTTTTCCGCCGACCAGCGCTCGCGTCCCGTCAAGCGCATTGCCGAAGTCCGGCACCTGAAATCGGAACAGTTTCCGGAAGACAGCGGGCCGCTCGCCCATCCGGTTCGCCCGACAAAATACCGTGAAATCAATAACTTCTACACAACGACCGTCTATGAGAAGGGTAGCGAAGTCACGCGGATGATCGCAACCCTGCTCGGCTGCGATCTGTTCAAGACGGGCATGGATCTCTATTTCGATCGGCATGACGGACAGGCCGTGACGATCGAAGATTTCGTCAGATGTTTCGAGGATGTCAGCGGCCGCGATCTCACGCAGTTTTCGCTGTGGTATCATCAGGCCGGCACACCCCTCGTCACCGCATCCGGCGCCTACGATGCCGATGCCAAGACATTCACCTTGTCGCTCGAGCAAATGGTGCCGGCGACACCCGGCCAGACCGCCAAGAAGCCGATGCATATCCCGCTGCGCATGGGCTTGCTGGCCGAAGACGGCACTGTCATCACGCCTGCATCCGTTACCGGGGCAGAGCTTACCGACGACGTGCTGCACCTGACGAAGCAGACGCAGACGGTGACGTTCCACGGCATTCCCTCACGGCCGGTCCTGTCGCTCAATCGCAGCTTCTCGACGCCGATCAACCTGCAATTCAGCCAGAGCCCCCGCGATCTCGCGCTGATCGCGCGCTACGAGACCGATCATTTCGCCCGCTGGCAGGCGCTGATCGATCTTGGCCTGCCCAATCTCTTGCAGGCGGCGCGGGATGCACGCCAAGGCATCGACATCACCTGCGATTCAGCCTTCACCGACGCACTGCTCGCAGCCGCGGCCGACGAAAGCCTGGAGCCGGCATTCCGTGCGCAGGCGCTGGCCCTGCCGAGCGAGGCTGATATCGCTCGCGAACTTGGCGGCAATAACGATCCCGATGCCATTCATACCGCACGCCAGATAATCATCAAACGGGTCGCCGAGGTCGGAAAAGACGTCTTCACCGCGCTTTATGACAGCATGCAGACGCTAGGTCCCTTCACGCCTGACGCCGCAAGCGCCGGCCGCCGGGCATTGCGCAATGCGGCGCTAGGCTATCTCTCGCAGCTGCATGAGACGCCGGCACGAGCCAAGGCGGCTTATGATGCTGCGAACAACATGACCGATCTTAGTGCCGCGCTGACCATTCTGGCGCAGCGCTTCCCGGATACGGCGGAGACGGCAGCAGCGCTTGCGCATTTCCGCGACCGCTTCGCGGACAATGCGCTCGTCATCGACAAGTGGCTCGCCATTCAGGCCGCAATTCCCGGCGCAGGCGCGCAGGAGCGCATTCGGCTGCTGATGGATACGCCGCTCTTCAACCGCACCAATCCGAACCGCGTACGCTCAGTCCTCGGCACTTTCGTCTTCGCGAACCCGACCGGCTTCGGCCGGGCCGATGGCGCCGGATACCATTTCCTGGCCGACGAGATCCTTGAGATCGATCCGCGCAATCCGCAGCTCGCCGCCCGCATCCTGACGTCGATGCGCTCCTGGCGCCTGCTGGAACCGGTGCGCGCCGACCATGCCCGCTCGGCGCTGATGCGGATCGAACGCTCGAACAATCTTTCGACCGACGTGCGCGACATCGTGGACCGCATCCTGAAGGAGTGATTTCGATCTCCCCACATACCGATTTCAAAGGCTGATTTGCGTCGGCCTTTTCAGCTCCAGCGAGTCCCGAATATGCGCAACGTACCGCTGCGTGTGTAAAATGCGCTGAAATCGCAGATGGTTAAGAAAGTTTTACCGCACCCTCTGGACAAGGCGAATCACGAATGATTCATTAAGGCAGATTCGGGCGAGCGGCGCAGCGAATCACACGAGGGACAAGGCTAAAGCAATGGTGGACGTGCGGCGGGCAACCGCGGCCGATGGACGGCTGCGTGTTAATTTCGACGGTCTGAAGTCCTGGCATAGCGGCGTTACCGATCGAACCGGCGTGCGGGTGGAAACGATCTCGCGTCGTTTTCCGCAAACGGAACATATTCTCAAGCGCATCATTCCGGTCCTCATCGTTTCCTTTCTGATGGTGGTTGCCGCCTCGCATTTCTTCGGCATGATCACGGAACATGGCCGGATGGCGGCTTCGGCCCGCCGAACGACTTCGCTCTCCATCGCCGCCGCATCCGCCGCCTTTTCGAACGATGCCAGCCTGTTCCAGGCCGGCGACCGCGGCGGCGCAGAGCGGAAACTGGCCTCCTATTTGCCGCAGGATCGGTTGGATACCGGCGCCTTCGTGCTGCTCGTACAGTCGAGCGGCCGGGTGTTCGGATCGTCTGCCGCCGGCTCGGGCTATATCGGCATGCTGATCTCCGACTTCTTCCCTGAAGTGTCGGCCATTCGCAATTTCGGCGACCATGCCGGCGTGATCGAAACCATGATCGGCGGCGAACCCTATTATGCGGCGATTTCCCTGATCGGCGACAAGGGCGATTTCATCCTGTCGGCCGCATCGATGGATCAGATCGACAAGCTCTGGCGCGACGAACTTACGCTGAACGTCACGCTCTTTGCCGGCATCTCCTCCATCCTGCTCGTCATTCTCTATGCCTATTACACCCAGGTGAAGCGGGCTCGCGACGCGGATGAGATCTTCCTCGAATCGAACCTGCGGGTCGAGACGGCGCTTTCTCGCGGCCGCTGCGGCCTTTGGGATTTCGATTTCACCAACCGCAAGTTCTTCTGGTCGCGCTCGATGTACGACATGCTCGGAATGCCGGCCGCCGACAAGCCCCTCGCCTTCACGGATGCGGCGCGGCTGATGCACCCGGACGACAACAGCCTTCACATGCTCGCCCGCTCCGTCACCCGCGGCAATGCCGGCCAGGTGGACCAGATCCTGCGCATCCGCCACGCCAAGGGGCATTATGTCTGGATGCGCGCCCGCGCCCAGGTGATCCGCACCAATTCCGGCCGCGTGCACATGATCGGCATCGCCATGGATGTGACCGAGCAGCACCGGCTGGCTCAGCGCTATGCAGAGGCTGATCAGCGCCTGGCCGATGCCATCGAATGCACCTCCGAAGCCTTCGTGCTCTGGGACAAGAACGATCGTCTCGTCATGTGCAATGCGCATTTCCAGCAGGCTTACGACCTGCCCGACAATGTGCTCGTGCCCGGCACCGAGCGCGCCGTCGTCAACGCGGCGGCAGCGCGGCCGGTCATCGAGCGGCGCATCGTCGATCCCGGCCGCTCCAACCATTCACAGACGACGGAGGTGCAGCTGGCCGACGAGCGCTGGCTGCAGATCAACGAACGCCGCACCCGAGACGGCGGCCTCGTCTCCGTCGGCACTGATATCACGCAACTGAAGCGCAACCAGGAGCGCCTTCGCGAGTCCGAGCGCCGGTTGATGGCGACGATCAACGACCTCTCCGCCTCGCGGCAGATCCTGGAGCGCCAGAAGGCCGAGCTTTCGACCGCCAATGCCAACTACCTCGCAGAAAAAGAGCGCGCAGAAGCGGCCAACAGGGCCAAGTCGGAGTTCCTCGCCAACATGTCGCATGAGCTGCGCACGCCGCTCAACGCCATTCTCGGCTTCTCGGAGATCCTGCAGGACCAGATGTTCGGTCCACTCGGCTCCGCCCGCTACGACGAATACGCCAAGGATATCCACGACAGCGGCAAGCATCTGCTTAACGTCATCAACGATATTCTCGATATGTCCAAGATCGAAGCCGGGCATATGAAGCTCTCCTGCGAGCAGATCAATCTGGCGCCGCTCATCGAGGAGTGCCTGCGTTTCACCAGCATTCCGGCCGCTCAGAAGAACATTCTCGTCGAGCAGAGCATTTCCTCCGAGATCAAGCTGAGTGCCGACCGGCGGGCGATGAAGCAGATCGTCCTCAACCTGCTCTCCAACGCCGTGAAATTCACCAATGACGGCGGCCGTATCGCGGTTCGCACGCGCAAGGTCGAGGATGCTGTCATGCTTGTCATCGCCGATACGGGCATCGGCATTCCGAAATCTGCCCTGAGCAAGATCGGCCAGCCCTTCGAACAGGTGCAGAGCCAATATGCCAAGAGCAAGGGAGGCTCCGGCCTCGGGCTCGCCATTTCCAGATCGCTGACCGCTCTGCATCATGGCCGGATGCGCATCCGCTCCCGCGAAGGCATCGGCACGGTCATCGCGATCCGTATCCCGGATCAGAACTGATCAGCTTCCAACGGTTGCCTGGAATATCTTCCGCACCGCCTTCGACAGCCGCTTCAGCTCCGCTTCCAGGGTGCGGATATCCGGGCAATCGCCGGCGCGGCAGACCAGTTCGATCAGCCCCGAAGGCGCATTCTGCGGATCGAACGAGCCGTCGATGCAGAGCCGGATAAGCTGCGACAGTTCCGTATAGAGATGCAGGGCCTCCAGGCAGACATCGAGATCGTTGCGATCCATCAGGCTGGCGCCCAGCAGTTTCAACGCTTCCGCCGTGCTGAGCCCGTTCGCGTCGATCCCGACGCCACGTTCGGGTGCGATCAACCGCAAATATTGCGCGATGAATTCGATATCGATCAGGCCGCCGGGGATCAGCTTCAGGTCCCAGATGTTTTCGGGCGGCTTTTCCTGCTCGATCAGGCCGCGCATCTCGCGAACGTCCCTAGCAATCTTGGTCGTGTCTCTCTTTGCCGAGAGAACTTCGCCGATAATGCGCTCGGCGTCGTTCACCAACGCCTCGTCACCCCCGATCAAGCGCGCCCGCGAAAGCGCCATGTGCTCCCAGGTCCAGGCCTCCGTGCGCTGATACTTCTCGAAGGAGTTGATGCGCGTGGCGACGGGTCCCTTGTTGCCGGAGGGACGTAGGCGCATATCCACCTCGTAGAGGATGCCTTCGGCCGTCGGCGCCGAGAGTGCGGCGATCAGGCGCTGGGTGATGCGCGTGAAATAGCGGGTGGCATCGAGCGGCTTCGTCCCGGTCGATTCACCGGCTGCGTCGTCGTAATCATAGAGCAGGATGATATCGATGTCGGAGCCGGCCGTGAGCTCGAAACTGCCGAGCTTGCCCATGCCGACGACAGCGATGCGACCGCCGGGATATTCGCCATGCGCGGCGCGGATTTCCTTCATCACGGCATCCAGCGCCGCCTCGACGATCAGATCGGCAAGGTAAGTGAAGGCCCGAGCCGCCATCTGTCCGCCGATCGCGCCTGTCAACAGACGGATGCCGATCAGGAAGCGTTGTTCGGATGCGAAAATGCGCAGACGGTCCAGCACCTCTTCATAATGTCTTGCAGGCGCCAGGAAGCCCCTGATGCGCTCGGCGAGATAATCGCGCGTGGGCAACTCGGCCATGAGGCCGGGGTCCAGCATGCCGTCGAAGACATGCGGCTTGGCCGCGATGATCTCGGCAAGACGCGGCGCCGAGGACATGATGTTGACGATCAGGGAAAGCAGCGCCGGGTTGGTGCCGAGCAGCGAGAAGAGCTGAATGCCGGCAGGCAGGCCGGAGATGAAGCTGTCGAAGCGCAGCAGCGCCTCGTCCGCCCGCTTGCTTTCGCCGAAGACGCGCAGCAGTTCGGGCGTCAATTCCGTCAGCCGCTCGCGTGCTTCCACCGATTGGGTCGCGCGATATCGGCCGTAGTGCCAGGTGCGGATCACATTGGCGATGGCCGACGGCCTTTCGAAGCCAAGGCGGCGCAAGGTCTCCAGTGTATCGGGATCGTCGCCCTGGCCGGTAAAAACCAGATTGCCCGTTCCGGACGATAATTTCATTTCCTGCTCGAACAGGCGCGCGTAGCGCCGCTCGACCGTTTTCAGCGTCGTCACCAGCGCCGCGGAGAAGGCCGTTACGTCGGCAAAGCCCATCATGAAGACAATGCGCCGGAGCTCGGCATCGGTTTCCGGCAGCAGATGCGTCTGCTCGTCGCGCACCATCTGGATGCGATGTTCGACATCGCGCAGGAACCAGTAGGCGGATATGAGCTCGTCGCGGGTTTCCGCGTCGATCCACTTGGCCTCGGTCAACTCGGCGAGCGTTTGCTCCGTCGACCGGCAGCGCAATGCCGGCATGCGGCCGCCGGCAATGAGCTGCTGCGTTTGCACGAAGAACTCGATCTCGCGAATGCCGCCGCGGCCAAGCTTGACGTTGTGGCCCTTGACGGCGATGGCTCCGTGCCCCTTGTGCACATGGATCTGCCGCTTGATCGAATGAATGTCAGCAATCGCCGCATAGTCCAGATATTTGCGGAAGACGAAGGGCACGAGATCGCGAATGAAGGCCTGGCCGGCGGCGATATCGCCGGCAACGGCACGCGCCTTGATGAAGGCCGCGCGCTCCCAATTCTGCCCCCTGCCCTCGTAATAGATCATCGCCGCATCGACCGGGATCGCCAGCGGCGTCGAGCCGGGATCGGGGCGCAGGCGAAGATCGGTGCGGAAGACATAACCGTCCGCCGTGCGCTCCTGCAGGATGCGTACCAACCGTCTCATCAGCCGCGGGAAAATCTCGATGGCGTCATCCGGATCGGGCACGATGCCCGCCGTCTCATCGAAGAAGACGACCAGATCGATGTCGGAAGAATAGTTTAATTCTTCGGCGCCGAGTTTGCCCATGCCGAGCACGATCAGTCCCGACTTCAGGCTCGGAGATGCGGGATCGGGGAGCGAAATCTTGCCGGCTTCGTGTGACGACAGCAGCAGATGGTCGATCGCCGCGGAAATCGACCCTTCGGCAAGTCTGCTCAGCCGAAGGGTCGTCGCCTTGCCGTTATAGATGCCGGCGAGATCAGCGAGAGCGATCAGAAAAGCGGCACGGCGCTTAACGATGCGCAGGCGGCTCATCACCTCGGATTCAGAAGGCGAAGCAGCTCCTTCCCCGGCCGGCAGCCAGGCGCGGCGGGCCTCTTCGACCAGCGCCTCGATCTGAGGCGACAACGGCCTCTCGATGGCGGCGACAAGGAGCGACGGTTCGAGATTGGCGATCTCGCGCAGATGAGGAGACAGAGTGAGCGCAGCGACGATGAAATCCCGCAATGCGCTCTCCTCGACGAGCAAGGCGGCGATGGCAGGCTCCGCCCCGCCGATCTGCTTGAGATCGGCAAGTACCGACTTCGTCTCGGTCTGGTTCAAGGGCCGCAACCGCCCAGACGGAACATCCCGCAGCAAATCGCTTTGCGTCGTCGTCATGCAGCTCTCTCCAACAGCAAGTGGATAGAACATGATGCCGAAAAGTGTGAGCGGTTTTCGGACAACATCATGCTCTACTTCTTTGACGCTAGAGCGGATTCAGATTTTAGGTCTTTTCGGCCTAAAATCATCCGGCTCTAGTGCAGGATTAACCTATTGTTTCTGCATGGGGAAGATCATGGTGACCGTTAGTCCCTTGGCGTCGGGACTGTCGGGATCGGTATCGGAAAGCTCCAGCCGGCCGCCATGCAGCTCCATGACCGCCTCGACCAGAGCGAGGCCAAGGCCGGTTCCAGGCTTGGAACGGCTTTCGTCCAGGCGGAAGAAGCGCTTGACCACATCGGCGCGTTGATGGGCGGGAATGCCCGGCCCGTGATCGGCGACGGCGAGCGTGACCGCTTCATGCGTGCGCGCCAGCCTGAAGGTTATCGCCTGCTTGCCGTTGCAGCCCGAGGCATATTTGAGGGCATTGTCGATGAGGTTGAAAAGCGCCTGGCCGATCAGTTCGCGGTTGCCCTGCACCTCGACATCAGGCTCGATATCCGCCGTCAGCGCCAGTCCAGCCTCGTCGGCAACCGGCTCATAGAGTTCGGCCGTATCGGCAACGATCGAGGAAAGATCGACATCGGTCATTTCGGCCGCCACCGATCCCGCCTCGACGCGCGAAATCATCAGAAGCGCATTGAAGGTGCGGATCAGCTGATCGGACTCGCCGATGATGCCCTCGAGAGCGACGCGGCGGCCGTCGCTATCGGCATTGCCGAGCGCATCGGCGGCCTTGTTGCGCAGGCGTGTCAGCGGGGTCTTTAGGTCATGCGCGATATTGTCGGAGACCTGCCGCAAGCCTTCGTTCAGTTTCTCGATGCGCCCGAGCATCGCATTCAGCGACGCCGACATGCGATCGAACTCATCGCCGGAGCCGCCGACCGGCAGGCGCTGGGAAAGGTCGCCGGCCATGATCTTACGGCTGGCATCCGTCATCCGGTCGATGCGCTTCAGCGCGTTGCGGCCGATACCGAACCAGATGACCAGCGCGCCGACGCCCATGATCGCCAGTGCCAGCATCAGCGCCTGGCGCACCAGCACGCGGAAGCGTTCCGGCTCGCCGAGATCGCGGCCGATCAATATGCGCAGGCCGTTGTCGAGGATGAAGATATTGGCGATCGCCAGATGGCGCCGTTCCGGATCGTTGGAAGCGTCCGTATAGCGCTCGTAAGCGAAAGGCAGCTCCGTCCAGCCGGCCTGGCCGAGTACGCCGGGCTGCACGGAGGCAACGTTGCCGGCCAGAATGTCGCCGGAAGGACCGGCAATGACATAGAGGTTGGCGCCTGGCTGGCGGGCGCGGCGCTCCATCGTGCGCAGAAGCAGGTTCAGCCCGCCAATGTCGTAGGCGCGCTTGACCTGATTGACCTCCTGCTGAACGGCATCGCGGATCTGCCCCGTCAGCAACCGTTCGGACATGGCCGTGACGTAGAAGACCAGCGTCGCGGCGCAAAGCGCAAAGAGAAGGATGTAAAGGGCGGAAAGGCGGACGGCGGTGGACTTGAAGAGGACGCGGAAGCGACTCATCCCTCGTCCTTGATCATGTATCCGGCGCCACGGATCGTCTTCAGCAGCGGCTGGCTGAAATCCTTCTCGATCTTGGAGCGCAGGCGCGAAACATGGACGTCGATGACGTTCGTCTGCGGATCGAAATGATAGTCCCAGACATTTTCGAGCAGCATGGTGCGGGTCACGACCTGGCCGGCGTTCTTCATCAGATATTCCAGCAGACGGAATTCGCGCGGCTGCAGCGGGATTTCCTTGCCAGCGCGACGCACTTCATGCGAGAGCCGGTCCAGCTCCAGATCGCCAACGCGATAAAGGACATCCTGCTCCGGCGTGCCCTTGCGGCGGCCGAGCACCTCGACGCGCGCCAGAAGCTCGCTGAACGCATAAGGCTTCGGCAGGTAGTCGTCGCCGCCGGCGCGCAGGCCGGTGACGCGATCGTCGACTTGGCCGAGCGCGGAAAGGATCAGAACCGGCGTATGCACGCCCTTGCGGCGCAGTTCGCTGATAACAGACAATCCATCGCGGCGGGGCAGCATGCGGTCTATGATGGCGACATCGTAAGTGTTCTCGGTGGCCATGAAGAGACCGCTCTCGCCGTCGCTTGCGTGATCGGCAATGATGCCGGCTTCGCGAAACGCCTTGGTGAGATAAGCCGCCGCCTCGAGATCGTCTTCGATGATCAGAATCTTCATGTGGGCGACATTACCCGCCGAGGGTGTCTCGGCACAACCAGAATCGGAAGAATTCACGGCATGTTGGCCAGTGGTTGTCATCTTTCACCTGCCTTGGGGTCAGCCTTATTGAAGGTCCTAGAGCATGATGCCGAAAAGTGTGAGCGGTTTTCGGACGACATCATGCTCTACTTCTTTGATTCTAGAGCGGATTCAGATTTTTGGTCGATTCGACCTAAAACCATCAGGCTCTGGCGCGGTTCAGTTTTTCACGGGTTCTCTGAACCGCTCCATCGCTTTGTTTCCTGGCAATTCCGGACGGAAAACCGCTCAGCACTTTTCCTGGAGTTGCTCTAAAAAAGAGGCCGCGCAAGCCGTGGCCTGCGCGGCCTCCTGAATGCATTTCACACGCTGAAGGGTTCAGCCGGCGTTGATCGGCAAAGCAACAAAGCGGCTGCCGTCACCGGACTGGATCTGGAACAGGGCGCGCGTGCGGCCGTCCTTCTTCGCCTGCTCGATGACCTTGACGATGTCGCCGGCGCTGGAGACCTGCTGGTTGTTGACCGAGGTGATCTTCTCGCCCTCCTTCACGCCCTTGTCGGCGGCATCGGAGTCAGGATCGACGCCGGTGATCGCAACGCCCTTGCCGTCATCGGACGGGCCGACCGTGAGGCCGAGGTCCGCCAGCGCCTTTTCGGAGGACGGCTGCTGCGGCTGGCTCGGCTGCGAGTCGTCGTTGGAGGCCTGGCTCTGATCGGCCGGAAGCGTGCCGAGCTCGACCGTGACCGACTGCGACTTGCCAGCGCGCCAGATCGAAACTTCGACCTTGGAGCCCGGCTGCATCGCGCCGATGCGGCGAGCGAGATCGCGCGGATCCTTGACCGGTTCGCCATTGACTGCCGTCACGACGTCGCCGTTCTTGATGCCGGCCTTCTGGCCGGGCGAACCGTCCTGCGGGGAAACGACGAGCGCACCGCTTGCCTCGGAAAGGCCGAGGGATTCAGCGATATCCTTGGTGACAGGCTGGATCTGCACGCCGAGCCAGCCGCGAGAGACGGTGCCGCTCTTGATCAGGTCGGTTACGACATCCTTCGCGGTCGTCGCCGGAATTGCGAAGGCGATGCCGACACTGCCGCCAGACTGCGAGAAGATGGCGGTGTTGATGCCGACCACCTGGCCATTGAGGTTAAAGGTCGGGCCGCCGGAGTTGCCCTTGTTTACCGGTGCGTCGATCTGGATGTAATCGTCATAGGGACCGGAATGAATGTCGCGGCCGCGAGCCGATACGATACCCGCGGTGACGGTGCCGCCGAGGCCGAACGGATTGCCGACGGCAACGACCCAATCGCCGACACGAACCTTGGCGTCATCGGCCCAGCCGACATAGGTGAACTTCTTGCCCTTGGGATCGACCTTCAGGACTGCGAGATCGGTGCGGGAATCCTTGCCGACGAGCTTGGCATCGAGCTCGGTGCCATCATTGAGAACGACGACGAAGGCAGCACCATCGGAAACGACGTGGTTGTTGGTGACGATATAGCCATCTTCCGAGACGAAGAAACCCGACCCTTGAGCGACCGGGCGCAGGTGGCCCTTGTCATCGGGATTCTTCTGCTGGTTCTGGCCATGCTGCTGGCCGCGGCCCTGCTGCTGCTGGAACTGGCGGAAGAACTTCTTCAGCGGGTGATCGTCCGGAAGATCATCGAAGCCACGGCCGAGACCGAAGGAGTCATCCTCATCCGCAGCCGCGTTGACGCGGGATTCGACGCGAACCGAGACGACGGCCGGCGATACGGCATCGACGACGTTGGCAAAGCTCGGAACCTGCGGCGCCTGAACATTGACGGCATCGGCATAGGAACGGCTGACTTCGGCCGGAACACCCGTGGCCAGGGCAGCAACAGCGAGGCCGGCGACGACCGAGGCCTTCATAGCGGTGCTGCGGGACAGGCTGTTCTTGATATTCCTGAACATATGCAAGTTACCTTTTCTTTTCTCGTCGGATTGGGCCGGCGAAACCGGCTTTGGTTCGTAGTGATAAGTATATAGGGCGCGACACCTTACAGCGAACTGTCCGCCCCATGAAAAATTCGTAATGTAAGGAAATGGTGGCAATGAGGTGAAGGAAATGACGGCGGCGTTATTTTCCGAGGATCTCGTTCAATTGCGCCTCTTCCTCATCGCTCAGAGGCTTGCCGGTGGGCTTGCCGGCGCGGCGCCGGGCGTAGACGACCAATGCCAATCCGCCGACAACGAAGAGCGCGATCGGCGCGCCCCAGAGTATATAGGTCTTTTCGCTCAGGCGCGGCTTGAGCAGCACGAACTCGCCATAGCGGGAAACGATGTAGTCAAGCACCTGCCGATCCGTATCGCCATCGGCAAGGCGCTTGCGCACGAGCAGGCGCAGATCGCGGGCAAGATCGGCATTGGAATCATCGATGGATTGATTCTGACAGACCATGCAGCGCAGTTCCGCCGAAATCGTACGCGCCCGCGCCTCCAGAGCCGGGTCGGACAGAACCTCGTCGGGATTGACGGCGAATGCGGGGGCAGCGGCAAAGAGCAATGCCAGCAGCATAAGCAGGCGGGTGACCATCCCTAGCCTCTCCCCATGGGGAGAGGGTGCCCGAAGGGCGGATGAGGGGGACCGGTTCAAACGCATCATTCCGCCGGCTCCATCGCCGGGCGAGCCGGCTTCGGCTTGCGGCTGGGGGCGCCGACGCGCAGGCGACGATCGCTGAGCGACACGAAGCCGCCGATCGCCATGACGAGCGCACCCATCCAGATGCAGAGAATGAAGGGCTTCCACCAGATGCGCACGACCATGCCGCCATCCTTGCTGGCATCGCCGACCGACACATAAAGCTGGCTGAGCCCGAGCGTGAGAATGCCGGATTCGGTGGTGGCCGTGCGGCTCGCCGTGAAGACGCGTTTGGCGGAGGACATGTCCGCAAAGGCGACCCCACCGCGGCTGACCGTGAAGCGAGCGCGATCCTCGGTAAAATTGGGACCGACGCCCGACTGCATGCCCTCGAAGCGCAGGCTGTAGCCGCCGAGTTCAGCGGTCTCGCCCGGCTTCATGCTGGTGATGTTCTCGCCCTCGAAGGTCGTCACCGCAATGATGCCAAGGACCGTAATGCCGAGGCCACCATGCGCCAGCGCCGTGCCGAAAGCGGAGCGCGGCAGCCCGCTGAGGCGCCGCCAAGCCACATTCGCAGCCACCTTGCCGACACCGGCGCGATACCAGAGATCGGCCAAGGCGCCGAAGATCAGGAAGAAGCCGGCGGCGAGGCCGAGAACGGCAAGGACCGGGCCGCCATGCCTGATGTAAAACAAGACCAATCCGGCGATGAAGGCCAAGCCTGCCACGACATAGAGCCGCTGCAATGCGCCGAGCAGGTCGCCGCGCTTCCAGGCCAGCAGTGGGCCGAACGGCACGGCAATGAGGATCGGCGTCATCAGCAGCCCGAACGTCATGTTGAAGAAGGGCGGACCGACGGAGATCTTGTCGCCGGTCAGCGTTTCGAGCGCCAGCGGATAGAGCGTACCTGTCAGCACCGTGCCGCAGGCGACCGTCAAGATCAGGTTGTTCAGCACAAGCGCGCCTTCGCGCGAGATCGGCGCGAACAATCCGCCAGCAGCAAGCTTCGGTGCACGGAAGGCGAAAAGCGACAGCGCACCGCCGATGAAGATCAGGAGAATGCAGAGAATGAAGATGCCGCGTGTCGGATCGCTGGCGAAGGAGTGGACCGAGGTCAGCACGCCGGAGCGGACAAGGAAGGTGCCGAGCAATGACAGCGAAAAGGTGAGGATCGCCAGCAGCACGGTCCAGATCTTCAGGGCATCGCGCTTTTCCATGACAACAGCCGAATGCAGCAGCGCCGTGCCGGCAAGCCAGGGCATGAAGGAGGCATTTTCCACCGGGTCCCAGAACCACCAGCCGCCCCAGCCGAGCTCGTAATAGGCCCAATAGGAACCCATGGCGATGCCGAGCGTCAGGAAGCTCCAGGCTGCCAATGTCCAGGGCCGGACCCAGCGCGCCCAGGCGGCATCGATGCGGCCTTCCAACAGTGCCGCGACGGCGAAGGAAAAACAGACGGAAAAGCCGACATAGCCGAGATAGAGCAACGGCGGATGGATCGCCAGACCGATATCCTGCAGCACAGGATTGAGATCCTTGCCCTCCGCCGGCGCCGGATTGAGGCGGATGAACGGATTGGAGGTCAGCAGGATGAAGACCAGGAAGGCCGACGATATCCACGATTGCACGGCCAGCACATTAGCGCGCAGCACATCGGGCAGATTGCGCCCGAACAGCGCGACAAGCGCGCTGAACAGCGCCAGAATCAGCAGCCAGAGCATCATCGACCCCTCGTGATTGCCCCAAACGCCGGAGATCTTAAAGATGAGCGGCATCAGCGAATGGGAATTGGCCCAGACGTTGAGCACCGAGAAATCGGAAGCGACATAGGCGTAGGTCAGCACGCCGAAGGAAAAGGCGACCAGCAGGAACATGACGATCGCACCGACCGGGGCGATATCCATCATCGAGACATCGCCGCGCCGGGCACCGACGACAGGCAGAATGGAGACGACGAGCGCGGTCGCGAGCGCCAGCACGAGGGCATAATGTCCGAGCTCGATGATCATTGGGTGGCCTCCTCGCCTTTCCAGACACCATCGGCCTTCAGCTTATCGGCGACCTGCTTCGGCATGTAGCGCTCATCATGCTTGGCGAGCACACTGTCGGCAACGAAAACGTCGCTGCCAGGCTCGAATTTGCCTTCGGTCACCACACCCTGCCCTTCGCGGAAGAGATCCGGCAGGATGCCATCATATTTGACCTTGATCGCATCGGTGCCGTCGGTAACGGAAAACTGCACCTGCGTGCCCTGACCGCGCACGATCGAGCCCTCGCTGACCAGCCCGCCAAGGCGGATCAGCGTCCCGGCATTGACCGGCGTCTTCGCCAGGTCCGCCGGCATGTAAAAATAGGCGACCGACTGGCTGAAGGCGAAGAGCACGAGCAACACGGCGGCGGCGATGAAACCCATGCCGCCGGCAATCACAGCCAGACGTTTCTGCTTACGGGTCATTGCTGCGTCACCTCCGTCGGCAGTCCCAATTCCTTCGCCAGCGCCAGAAGCTGCCGGCCCTCCCCGCCATCGGCCGGAAACGCCGCAAGGCCGCGCTTCAGCGCATCGGCGGCACGATTCCGATCGTTCAATACGGCATAGGAGCGGATCAACCGCATCCAACCTTCGAAATTCTTCGGATCCTCCTTGAGCTTGGCATCGAGGCTATCGACCATGCCACGGATCATCTGCTGGCGATCGCCGCTGCTGAGCGCGTTCGCCGCGGCGACGTCCTCGGCTGTCGGGTTGCCGGGCGCATTGCCATTGGCGGATGCTACGGGCTGGCCGCCATTCTTGATGATATGTGCGTCGACAGCGGCGAGCCACGGCGCATCCGGCGGCGATTGTTTCGCCAGGGTCTCGAAGGCAGTCTTCGCTTCGGCCGCCTTGCCTTCCTGCTCCAGTGCCAGCGCCAGATAGAAAAGCGTGCGCGGATTGGCGGCATCGAGTGCCAGGGATTGCTGCAGCACGCCCCGTGCCTCGGCGGTCACGATGCCATCGGCCTTGACGACCAGCACCTCGCCGAGATCACCGAGGTGGGCGGCACTCGGCCCTTCCAGGCGAATGACGTTGCGATAGGCAAGCTCGGCATCGGCAATACGATTGCTCCTGAAATAGATCGGCGCTAGGACTTCCCAGCCCTTGGCATCATCCGGGTTCTTGGCCAGATGCTGCTCGATCTTGACGATCGAGATGGCGAGATCGTTTCCGGACTTCTCAAGCCGTGCCTCCAGCGGCTGCGCCGGCAATCCCGGCTTGCCGTTCGCAAGATAAAGACAGAGCCCGACGGCTGGAAGAATGACAATGATGAAGGCCTGGGCAAGGCGATAATTGCCGCGCGCCGGCAATTTCGCCGACGCCTTGCCATCCTTGGCGATTGCGATGAGGCGCCGGCCGACCTCGGCGCGGGCATAGCCGGCCTCCTCGGCGGAAATCAGGCCGCCGGCGAGGTCCCGATCCAGTTCGCGGAGTTGATCGCGATAGACCTCGGTCTCGCCGGAACGACAGTCGCCCGCCTCCTTTGCACCACGCAGAAGGGGATAGAGCAGCACAGCGCCGACAACCGCCGTGAGAACGGCCACGAGAATCCAGAACAGCATATACGCCCAATACTTTAACAG
The DNA here is from genome assembly GCF_056755475.1 of Rhizobium sp. KNZ2-6A. Lineage (NCBI taxonomy): Bacteria > Pseudomonadati > Pseudomonadota > Alphaproteobacteria > Hyphomicrobiales > Rhizobiaceae > Rhizobium > Rhizobium sp. KNZ2-6A. Next base: position 75,931 of record NZ_JBNDIC010000023.1, read on the forward strand.
GGCGCTTATTCCAACCGAGAAAGGCCTTCTAACGAAGATTTGAGGCGTTTGGCCGCGCCTTTCGGCGTCGAAACCTATTCGAGCGGCGTCCAAGTGCCATCGTCATTGCGGCAGGCCGCGCCCCTTGCCGTCGTCGGTTTGTCGTCGACGGTGATGGTATGGGTATATTGTCGGCAATTCTGCGAACCGACTTGATAAGGCGCGGCAGGGACTACCTCGCCGCTCGCATTCCTGCCCTTCCATGCCACAGGCTGGCCAAGAGGCGAGGTCTCAAGCGCCCGATATTCCGCTTCCAGCGCGCGCTGCTTGTCGCTATCGCTGAGCTTGATGCCGGTGCGCTCGACGATGCCACCATCAAGAGCATTGATGAAGGTTGCGGAGGCCGGAGGCTTCGCAGACGAAAACAGGCTCTTGCCGCCCCCCAAGCCGCTCGTCGTCGAGCAACCGGAAAGCGCAATCGCGGCGAAAAGAGAGGGAGCGACCAGAAAAAAGGTACGAAGCTTCATACAACCGAACCAGTATCGAAAAGCAAAACCATAGGTACTGCGCTGCGGCATCGTCATGACCCACAACGTCTTTTGGCATCATGCCGTGCCTCACGCAACATCCTTCGTCAGGCCCGGTAAAATTAGGCTGGCGCGAAGCCCGCCCCAGGCGCCTCGGGACAGTTCGAGCCGGCCTTGATATTCATTGGTAATCTCGCTGACAATGGACAGGCCAAGCCCGGTGCCCGGCTTGCTTTCATCGAGCCTGCGCCCGCGCTTCATCGCCTCGCGGATCTGATCCGGCTCAAGCCCTGGCCCATCATCTTCAACCACCAGTTCCACCCAATGACGCCGCACGGGGTCGATGCCCTTGATCTCCGGCGGCGCTTCGTTCGCCGAAAGGCGCACCTTACGTTCGGCAAAGCGGGCGGCATTTTCCAAAAGATTGCCGACGGTCTCCTCCAGATCCTGCTGCTCCATGGCAAGCGTCAGATTGGGAGTAACAGATAGCTCGAACTCCTTGTCCGAATTCAACCGTCGCATCACGCGGACGAGCCGCTCCAGCGCCGGCTCGGCTGCGGTGCGGGCCAGCACGGATTCTCGCTGCGCGGCGATGCGCGCGCGATTGAGGTAGGATTGCACCTGTCCCTGCATCGCTTCAGCCTGGTTCTTCACCAGATCGCCATGTGAGGGTTCAAGCACTCGGGATTCGTTGAGCAGCACCGCGATCGGCGTTTTCAGCGAATGTGCGAGATTGCCGACCTGCATGCGGGCACGCTCGACGATGCGCCTGTTGCTTTCGATCAGCGCATTGACCTCGTTGGCAAGCGGCAGGATCTCGCGCGGAAAATCGCCTTGCAGCCGCTCGCTGTCGCCGGCACGGATACGCTCCAATGCGGCGCGGGCCTTATCGAGCGGTTTCAAGCCATAGAGAATGGCGAGCGCATTGACGATCAGACTGCCGACACCAAAGCCGACCAGCGAGAAATAAAGGCTATGGGAAAAATTGCGAACATCGTCTTCGACGACGGCGACATTGCCGGTCACGCGAAACCTAGCAGCGTGACCATCCCCATCGAGCACGATTTCGGTTTCAACCACCTGTACGCGGTTCCCGAACGCGTCGTTGACGGTGTAATAGCGCTCGTAACGCTTGTCGAAGGGCGCTTCCAGCACCGAAAGGACAGGCAGATTCGACGCACCGAGCGATGGCGAGACCAGCGGCGTTGCCGTATAGGTGCCGAGCGGCTCGACTATCCAGTACCAGCCGGTCTTTGGCTGCGCGAAGCGCAGGTCGCCGAGCTTCGGGTCGCCTGATAGCGCGCCCTGATCGCCGATCGTAACCGAATTGACCACACTGGATAGCTGTGCGCGCAATAGGTCCTGAAAACCGCGCTCGGCGCTCTTGCGATAAATATTCGAGATGACGAGGCCGATCACCACCAGCGCCGCGGCGGACCACAGTGTGGTCAGCAGAAGGACGCGAGCGGTGAGCGACTTAATTCGCATTGGTCGGAGCTTGGATTCGGTAACCAAGGCCGCGGACCGTTTCGATCAGATCGACACCCATCTTCTTGCGCAGACGACCGACAAAGACCTCGATCGTGTTGGAATCCCTATCGAAATCCTGGTCGTACATATGTTCGACAAGCTCGGTGCGCGAGACGACCTCGCCCTTGTGATGCATGAGATAGGCAAGCAGGCGATATTCGTGGGAGGTGAGCTTCAGCGGCTTGCCGTCGACGGTCGCCTTCGAGCTCTTGGTATCGAGCCGCACCGGGCCGCAGACGATTTCCGAGGAGGCATGGCCGGCGGCGCGGCGGATGAGCGCGCGGATGCGCGCCAGCACTTCCTCGACATGGAAGGGCTTGGCAACATAGTCGTCCGCGCCGGCATCGATGCCCGCCACCTTGTCGCTCCAGCGGTCACGAGCGGTAAGGAGCAGCACAGGTGTCGCACGTCCAGCGCCGCGCCATTTCTCCAGTACGGTGATGCCATCCATTTCCGGCAGGCCGATATCCAGAATGATCGCGTCATAGGGTTCGGTATCGCCGAGGAAATGGCCTTCCTCACCATCAAAGGCCGTGTCGACGACATAGCCCGCCTCTTTCAAGGCCTCGGCAAGCTGGCGATTCAAGTTGATATCGTCTTCGACTATGAGAATGCGCATGTCTGGATCCAATTTCCCCGGTTCGAGAAACAGTACTGTAAATCGTGCTGCAGTGGAATCACGGAAACAATAAGATTTTGTGTGGGATTCAAGGGTTTAGATTGTCAATTGCACGTCGGCGCTTCACGTGCCCCGCGTCACATCGGCACTTTCATCGTCACCTTGCGCGGGCGCTGCCCGTTGCCCTGCACGAGAACGGTGATGATGCAGCTGTCGCCGGCAGGTTGTGCGGATAGGAGCTGTCCTCCGGTCTTCTCGACGACCTCGGCGGCAGCCTCGCTACAGTCGCTGCTGGCGCGAGCCACCATGGTCGACGTCGGCGCTGGCGCCGGCAGAACAGCCGAGCCGGCCAGGACGAGGGCCGCCGCTGCTATGCTTGAAAATGAGGCCATGCTTCGGACTTCCCATCGGGATATTAACTTGGTGATTATTTACCCAAACACGTCTGAATGGCAAATGAATGGGCTGTAATTTTCGGCCTACTGGGCAAGCAAGGCACGCACCCTGTGTCTTAACCATTTGAAATGATTGAATGCAAAGTGACAAGCTCGCGACGACGGCAACCGATTGGCGCTCCATCGCCTCGCATCGATACAATCTATCAGCGATATGTCCGCGACGGCGCATATTTGGCTTCGAAGCACCCTTCTTCGAGCCGCAGGGTCAACCATTTTTAATCATTCCTGCTTATCATCTGGCCGTGGGCGCGACTTGGGCATGCGCCACCACGGACCGATGCAAACAGGCCTTCAAGCGCGTTGCCAAGGTAAGGCGCTGGGATTTCCTTGAGTCCTTTGAATTGCTTGGGGCGATTTCTTCTAAAATCGAGTCCGCGACTTCAAAGGCTGATTGAAGAGCCTCACGAAAAGAATCCGATCACTGACAATCCGATTCCGCTCGAATGCTCAATCCATTGAAATGCCTGTCGGGGGCCGTCGCCCCGCGCTCAAAACGGTTCGCGGACGGCCGTCGCGGTCTCGTAATCGGCAGCGATCCGCATTTCGCGCAGCGGACGGACGCGCTCGATGGACCGCTGATAATTTGGATGCGCCTTGTAGGCAGCCAGCGCTGCCTCATCATCGAATTCGCCATAGACGACGAGATCGACTTCGGTTCCGAGCTGGTCGGTCTTTACATTCGTGCCGATTTCCAAGAGCCTCGCATGCGGAATGGCTGTCAGAATCGAGAGGCCGGAGCGGACCTCCTCAAGATTGGCGCGATCAGGAACGGTGAAGAAGACGATATGACGGATCACCCGGCGGCTCCTTGTGCATATGCGAGGGCAAGGCGCGATACCATGCGTATAGGCGCAATTCAATAAACTGACGCTTCGCCTCCGGGACCGTTTCGTCGCAGGCCACGCGCGGGCTGCCATTTACCGCATGGCGGCGAGGCATGTTATCATCGGGGCCATGACCGACGAAGACCTTATATCCCTTGCCCTCAACCTGCCGGAGGCAGCAGAGAGCTCACACTTCGGAACCCGCGATTTTCGGGTTCGGGGCAAGATCTTCATGACCCTTCCGAGCCCGGATTTCTGCGTCGTCAAACTGACACCCGATCAGCAGCAAATGGCATTGGCAACCATGCCCGACGACGTCATGGCTGTGCCGGGCGGCTGGGGTCTGAAGGGCTTTACGCGGCTATTCCATCACGACGCCGATCACGAGGCGATCAAGGCGCTGATGCATCGTGCATGGCGAAACGTGGCGCCGAAATCTATGGCTTTGACGGAGGATTAGGCTCCATGTCGTCTTCGACCGTCAGCGGCCAATCGACGACGTAATCCTCGAAATCCTCGACATCGACATCGTTCTCGCTGATGGTGCGTCCTCGGGCGGAAACACCGGCGATATGCACCGTTTCCGGATCGCCCGAGATCAGCGGGTGCCACCAGTAGAGATCACGGCCTTCCTCGACGAGACGGTAGGCGCAGGTGGGTGGCAGCCATGCCAGCTCCGGCACTTTCTCCGGCGTCAATTGCACGCAATCCGGCACGAAATCCCAACGGTTCGGATAGCTGGTGCAACGACAGCTCTCACCATCCATGAGCTTGCAGCGGACGGAGGTGAAATAGACATCGCCGCTATCCCAGTCCTCCAGCTTGTTGAGACAACAGAGACCGCAGCCGTCGCAAAGGCTTTCCCATTCCGACGAACTCATTTCCGCCAGGGTCTTGGTTTTCCAGAAGGGTAGCTCGTCTGTCATCATCGTCTTCCTCGCCACCCGAGAAGGAGAATTCGGGCTGCGGCATGCATGTCTCTTGTTCTTTTCTCTAAATCAACCAATTATTCAAATAGCCGTTCTATGAGATAATGAGCTTTGTGTGCGCCACAAGGAAGCACGCAGCAATAGTGTGGTCGGGAAGTAGAGCGTGGAAGACCCATCCAATCCAGAAAACGGGCCGAAGGCGGAGCCTGAGACGCAGAAGGACAGCAGGGCCGAAAAGCCGCGGCGGCGGAAACGTTACTTCTTTCTGCGCCTCGATTCATGGATCGACTCCACCTTATGGAATGCCGGTTTCGGCCTTGCGGAAGCCTGGGAGGAGATCACGATCTTCTTCCGCCGTTTCCGCGTGCGTGGCTGGAAACGCATCGTTTTCGAGCTGCTCGGCGAAGGCCTGACGCTGGGTGCGGCCGGCTCGGTCGTGATGCTGATGCTTGCGATGCCCGCCTTCGAGGCGACGCAGGGCGATTGGCGCAATCGCGGCAATTTCGCCGTCACCTTCCTCGACCGCTACGGCAATGTCATCGGCCACCGCGGCATCATTCATGAGAATTCCGTGCCGGTCGACCAGTTGCCGGACTATTTCGTCAAGGCGGTGCTCGCCACCGAGGACCGGCGCTTCTTCGACCATTTCGGCATCGACGTGATCGGCCTTTTCCGTGCCGTGAGTGTCAATGCGCAGGCCGGCGGCGTCGTCCAGGGCGGCTCGACGCTGACACAGCAGCTCGCCAAGAACATCTTCCTCAGCAACGAGCGCTCCATCGAACGCAAGGTCAAGGAAGCCTTCCTGGCGATCTGGCTCGAAGCCAATCTCTCCAAGAAGGAGATTCTGAGCCTCTATCTCGACCGCACCTACATGGGCGGCGGCACCTTCGGCGCGGCGGCAGCTGCGCAATTCTATTTCGGCAAGAGCATTGCCGACGTCAATCTGGCGGAGGCTGCGATGCTGGCCGGCCTGTTCAAGGCGCCGGCGAAATATGCGCCGCACGTCAATCTGCCAGCCGCCCGCGCCCGCGCCAACGATGTGCTTTCCAACCTCGTTCAGAGCGGGCTGATGACCGAAGGGCAGGTGATCGCCGCACGGCGCAATCCGGCCTCCATCGTCGACCGCGCCCAAATCGAATCCCCGGACTATTTCCTCGACTGGGCCTTCGACGAAGTGCAGCGGCTCGCGACGCGGTTCCCCGAGCGTTCGCTGATCGTTCGCACTACCATCGACATGGGGCTGCAGAAGGCGGCGGAAGATTCCGTTCAATCCAGCCTGATGGAGTTCGGCGAACGTTACCATGCCAAGCAGGGCGCCAGTGTCATGATCGAAAATGGCGGCGCCGTTCGTGCCATGGTCGGCGGCAGCGACTATGGCGAAAGCCAGTTCAACCGCGCGACCAAGGCGCTGCGCCAGCCGGGCTCCTCCTTCAAGATCTACACTTACTCCGTCGCGATGGAGAACGGCATGACGCCGACATCCACCATCGTCGACGCGCCGATTTCCTGGGGCAACTGGAGCCCGCACAATTACGAGAACCGCTATGAAGGCAAGGTGACGCTGACGCAGGCAATTACGCAGTCGATCAACACAATCCCGGTGCGGCTGGCGAAGGAGAAGTTCGGCATCCAGCCCATTCGCAACATGGCCAAGGCCATGGGCGTGGAAACGCCGATCCGCAACGACAAGACCATTCCGATCGGCACCTCGGAAGTGACCGTTCTCGACCAGGCGACGGCCTATGCCGTCTTTCCGGCCAACGGCATGCAGTCGCGGCGTCACGGCATCGATCAGATCACCGGCTATGACGGCAAGGTGCTCTACGATTTCGGTCATGACGAGCAGCTGCCCAAGCGCGTCCTCAGCGAAAAGGCGGCGTCCTATATGAACCAGATGCTGACACAGGTTCCGGTCATCGGCACCGGCCGCAGGGCAGCGCTCGACAACGGCATCGTGGTCGGCGGCAAGACCGGCACCACGCAGGCCTACCGCGATGCCTGGTTCATCGGCTTTACCGGCAACTACACCTGCGCCGTCTGGTTCGGCAACGATGATTATACCTCGACCAACAACATGACGGGCGGCACGCTGCCGGCGATGACCTTCAAGAAGATCATGGACTACGCGCATCAGGGCATCGTCTTGAAACCCATACCCGGCATCAGCAACCCGTTCCCGGTGCAGAAGCCGCAAACCGTCGCAGCCAAGAAGCCGGCCGAAACCTCCACTCCCAGCCTGCCTCCCCTCATGCGACCACGCTCGCTTTCGGTGGATTCCACGAATATCCTGCGTGATATCGGCGAAAGGCTGAAGGCCGCAAACCGGCTCGGCGTGCAGAAGGTGGCGACGGCGGAATAGAGATTATCCAAGCAGAGACGATAACGGAGGCCGCATAGGCGGCCTCGGGGCAGGTTTTCCAACGAAAATATGAGGGAATACGCCGCGGTCGCAACAAGGCCGGCCGACAGGCGAATGGCCCGACAGCAGCTGGCGTTTCGGCCGCAGACCCCTTGGTTCTTTTGCCGGCTGCATTTCTGTATGACCGCAGTCCGAGAGAGCCCCGCCCTTCCCCCTTCCGGCAGAATCAGGAATAAATCGACACTGATTTGTCACGAGGACGATCCTAGGGTGTTCCGAGTTCCCCTTCTTGTTGCGCTTTCGCTTGTCATCGCCTTCGGCGGCGGGATCGTGTTCACGCTCCTGGCGCTGGATGCGACCTCCGGTTTTGGCGCGATCAAGCTCGGTGCCTGGCAGGCCTTCCCGGAAATGCAGACGGCCGATGCCGATCCTTATGCGAAATCCCATAGGGCTCGCGCCGGACGCTTGCTCTACGGCACCGCGGAGGGGCTGGTGTTTACCGCCTCCGATGACGATGCCGGCGCGCGGCTGACGACATCTTGCAGCTACCGCATCAGCGGTCAGACACCGCCGGCAAGACTCTGGACGCTGTTCATCGCGGGCAATGACGGGCAACCGATCGAAGGCGTCGCCGCCGGACGTCCCTCCACTATCAATTCCTGGATCGTCCTGCGCAATCCGGATTCGAGCTTCAGCATCACGGTTTCGCCCAATGCCGAGGCGGGCAACTGGCTCGCCTTGCCCGCCGCCGGCAATTTCCGTCTCGTGTGGACGCTGCTGGATTCGCCGGCCGCCGGCAATTCCGGCCTGATCGATCTCGGCATGCCGAAACTCGAAAAAATCGGGTGCGGCAATGTTTAGATTCGTTTTCGCGACCATGACAGGCTTGTTCGGCGCAGCTCTGCTGCACATTGTCATCATCCTCTCCTTGCCGCATTTTTCCGACCGCGATGCCTATACCCGCGTATCGGACGAGGGCGACGAGAACCATTTCTACATGCTCGACGACAAGGATGACGAGGCGGGGCTTTCCAACACCGATCCCTATATCCGCACCGCCGTCTGCGCATTCGATATCGAGGACACTCCCGTTCATTTGACCGCGAAAGGCAAAGTGCCTTTCTGGTCGCTCGCCGTCTATGATGCCGCATCGAATGAAGTGTTCAGCATGAGCGACCGCACATCCGTCGGCGGTGCGCTCGATTTATTGCTCGCATCCCCTGTCCAGCTCACGGGCATACGCAAGGCGTTGCCGCCAGCCCTCGCCCAATCGATCCTGGTGGAAGTGCCGCGCGCCCAAGGCTATGCGGTGCTGCATACGATGGCGCCGCAAGGCAGCTTTGATAACGCCGCCCGCGAATTCCTATCGGAAGCGGGTTGCGACGAATTTGACAATGGCTGAGATAACTGGGCTGGGAGACCTGGGCTTCTGGCGGCAGGGGGATTTGCGCGATCTAACGCGCCGTCTCGCCGCAATGGGCGACGGCTGAATTATATCAGCAACCGGGAGATGCGTGCATGGACGCGCCCTTCCCGAGCACTACTTTCCCTTTGCCCGCTTCGGCCCGGCTCCCGGCCGATGAGTGGGCGTATCCAGATGTTCGTAGCGCACGCCGGTAAACAAAAGGATCTTTGCTTCCACCGGCTCCTTCTGGGCGCGCGGCATCATGCGCAATCGCCAATCCGAAAGAGATATAATCTTTGCCATTCTCGTCTCCATTTATGTCTCGAGACGGATGAACTTGCGACTTGATTTCACCCTGCCCGCCGCTGAAACGGGCTAACGCTTCCCTCCATTCAGCCTTGTTTCCTGGGCTACAACAGAGGCATTCGCGCCTTCTCACGGCATTTCCCTGACACCGTGGCATGGTCCGCCATTTGCGACCTCCATGCTCCTCTTACACTCAATCACATTCTGCCAATCGCTGCTTCCAGTCGGAATTCAGACATATCGCAGTTAACAGAATGCTAATCATCGTCGCTCGTCACCCTCGGCATGAGTCGTACTGCCCTAATAACGCTGTGGCGACGGCTTTAGTTTCATCGGCCGACGAAAAATCGTCGGAACCGATTTCGCCGGGAAATCAAGCGATATCAAATTCTTAGGTAAACGGATGGTGTTGCCGGTAATTGAAATTGAGCCGATCCGTTGCAGAAAAACGTCACGCAAATATTATTTGCGCTCACGAAAAATTAACGTATTGTAATGTTGAAATTCGAGGGCGATCAATGAATATGGCGGGCAGTTCCGTCTTTTCTCCAGAGGATGTCATCATCCTGCGCGGTGCGCTTGACGAGTGGTGTCAGGAAAAGCGGATCGATATAAAAAGTGCCGAAGCTGAGTTCGCGGCCACGGCCGCGATCGGCCTTTTTCAATCGGGCTATAACACTTCGGAAAAGCTGCTCGCCGCCATGCGCGAGCATAAAGGCCTCTGAACTATCCTCATTCTTATCACGGCACCGGCCGAGACCCAGACTGCATTTCGCAGACATGGCAGTATGGCGCCGGTAACGCTTTTCAAGTAAAACCCCCATAGGTTGAACACCTACACTGACGCGCATCCTGCGAAAGGTTATCCACAGGAGGCCTGGTCCGCTAAGCCGCCGTGGATATGGCCGATGTCGGGCGGTCGTCCCCGCGCAAGCTTAACGCGTAATTTTTATTCGGATTTTAATAAAGTTTTCACGAACCATTAACCTTGGCGGCCTTAGTCTTTCGCGAAAGCCAGATAAGGACGACCGTGTCCATACCCGTTTCGACACTCGCCGCCGAAGACGCCTTCTTCATCGAAAGGGCCGTTCGGCACGATCGGAAAGAAGCGCTGCGGGATCCATGGTCGACCGTCCGGCTCCCTGCTTTTTTGTTCCGAGTATCAGTATGGGTGTTGGCGTGCGTGACCGGTTTCGAGACCTTGAAGAGCCTGCGACAGTCCGCAAGAAGGACGTGGTTCTGATGGCGACGATCACCAGCTTCGAGAGCATGGGGCACCCATCCAAATCGGAACTCCGCCAATTCGCCGAGCTTTTCACGCCCGTTTTCCAGGCGTCTTCGGAGGAGGCGAAGCGACAGGCCGTCGCCGCCCTTTCCCAATGTCAGACTGTGCCGCAGGCGGTTGCGCTGTTCATCGGCTGTCAGCCGATCGCCATCGCCGCCCCTTTCCTCACGGGCTCGCAGGCGATCGACGACGACACGCTGATCACCATCGCCCGCACGCAGGGCGCTGCCCATGCGCGGGCGATCGTCCGCCGGTCGTCCCTCTCCCCCAAAGTCATCGACGCTCTCGTCGGCCTGCATCAGGCCGAGCCGGAGCGCGGCATGACTGTGGCGGAGCAGCAAACGGAAGCTATCTCGACTCAGGCAGAGATAACGGAAACCGAGCGGCTTTCGCGCGAAGAGGTCTTGCGTCAGCAGATAAAGCAGGCCGCCCGCCATATGGGCCGTGACGACAAGGATCGCCTCGGCCTGCGCAGCCTCAACGAAACGCAGGAAGCCCTGCTTGTGCGGTTTGCCCGCGAACGCGATGCGCGGCAATTTGCGACAACGCTCGCGGACGCGCTTTCCTCCAGCCACTGGCTCGCGGAGCGCATCCTGCTCGACACCTCGGGCCAACAGCTTGCCGTCACGCTCGTCAGCCTCGGCATGGGCATCGCCGATGCCGTCTATTCGCTCGAACGCTTCTATCCGCATCTGGCGGAACGGCATGGCAGCGTCAGTCGGGCATGGCTGGTGCTCGACGATATCGATGCGGAAGAGAGCCAGGCCCGCGTCGAGGCGTGGCGCCGCGCCGACAGCTACACCTATCTACCGCAGGAAAAGCCGGCACAGCGGCCCGCAGCGTCGTTGTTTGGCGCGAAGTCAGGTAGTATCCGCGAATTGCGGGTGGCAAACCGGCGATAAAGACGGCTCAATCCAGCGGATTGGCGCGTAAACCGGCCAAGGGGACGATATCGGCGATATCGTCCGTCTCCAGCTCGACGACCCACAAATCCGGATCGAATTTCAGTTCGCGATCGAGGGTCTCGCGGATATCATGCGGTTCCTTCCGCTCGATGCGGATTTCGAAGAGTCGCGTTCCGCTCTCCTCCTCATCGAACAGGCTCTGCGGAGCGGGTGCGTAAAGGGTTTCCGTACCATCGCGGAAACGCTGCCGAATGAAGATCGCGCCCGCGTGCTCCTCCCCCTTCCGCTCGACGGCGGCAAAATCGCCACGGGCGAACAGGCGGCGGACAAGAGCGGAAACAAAGATGTCGCTGCGCAATCTCATAGGCGAGCTATAGCGGCGCGAGGCGGCCAAGGCAATTCAAGCCGGCTCGGAGTGCATCGATATGCGGAGTTTGCAGATATGCTTTCGGCAAGCTTCAGAGCGCGCCGATATCCTGCAGTTTTTTCAGCACCGCCATATTCGGCTCGCCGGTCTCGGGCAGACGGTAGTGCTTCTGGAAGCGGCGGATGGCGGCCTTGGTTTGCTCCCCGGCGACGCCATCGATGCTGACATTGGTGTAGGCGATGTTGCTCAGGCCCTTCTGGATCTGCATGACCAGATTGATCTTGTTGACCGCATCGCTCGGGACAGCCTTCACCGCGACGGCGCCGGTCTTCAAATTCTTCTCCGCGTTCTGAATGGCGGCGGCAACCGGATCGACAGCGCCTGCGGTGGCGGACACATTGACGGGACGCTCGGCAGGCACGGCGGCAGCGCCTGCCCTGCCGCCGGCCGGCGTCGTGTCGGCAACATTGCCGGCTTTCAGGGCCGCCAGAAGCTCCGGCGTCGGTACGCCGGTCTGAGCCAGGCCAGAGGCCTCCTGGAAGAAGAGAATGGCCGATGTCGTGCGCGATCCAGGCTTTCCGTCGGCAACGCCATCATAAAGGCCGTGACGGATAAGTTCCGCCTGCAAATCGGCAACCAGCTTCGATGGAGCGGCGGATGGCTGCGCCGAGGGCGGGCTCGCTACCTGCCCGCCTGATGCGGGTGCGGCGGGACCGGAGGCCGAATCCTGCCGCTCTATCCGGAATGTCGTGACGTTGCCGGCATCGGCCTGCTGTGCGTGCAGGAACGATCTGCGGCCGGGAATCTGATAGGGCGAACCGGGATCACGGGTGCGCAGCATGGGTGATGGGTGCGTGCCGGTCTGGTACCAAAGTGCGTTTGCGGTTACGAAGCCGAAAACGCCGAAGAAGAGCGCGACACCGCCGGCAATGACGGGATGGCGACCGACCGCGCCGCCGATCAGACCGGCGAGTGCGCCCATACCGCGAAGGCCGAGGCCACCCAGCGCAGTACTGCCGCGCAGGCTGAGGCTGCCCAGGGCAACCGCTCCACGAGAAGCAAGACCGGGCTGCTTGCGCCTGCCCTTTCCTCTTCCCTTAGGCGATTTTCGCTTTTGCGGGGCCATTCATCCCTTCCTTGTTTCGCCCTTCGTTCGTCTCCGTTGTATGTTTCAGGCGTGGCGGAAAATCGACGGGGCGATTGACATCCACAGGCTGTTGCACCGCCACGACCCCCGAGCCGTCGAACGGGATCAGGATGGTGATCACCGTGCCTTCACCCGGTGCGCTGGCGATGGAAAAGTTTCCGCCGTGCAGGCCGACGAGGCCCTTGACCAGCGACAGGCCGAGACCGGTGCCGGCATATCGGCGCGTATAGTCGTTCTGGATCTGCACGAAAGGCTGACCGAGGGAGGCCAACCGCTCGCTTGCGATGCCAATCCCGGTATCGCCGATCGACAGCTTCAGCATGCCATCGGTCAATGCCGCATCGATGGTGATCGCGCCGCCCGCATCGGTGAACTTGATGGCATTGCCGACGAGGTTGATGAGGATCTGCTGGATGGCACGCTGATCGGCAACGATCTCCCCGAGGCCGCGCTGGATGCGGCTCGTCAAGGTGAGCCCCTTCTCCTTGGCCTGCAGACCCAGCATCGCTTCGCATGTCGCGATGGATTCCTCGATCGAGAAGGATTCGAGCAGCAATTCGTAGCGGCCCGCCTCGATCTTGCTCATATCGAGCATGGTGTTGACCACCGACAGCAGATGCGCGCCCGACTGGCGGATCAGGCCGACATATTCACGCTGGCGGTTGTTTTCGAGCTTGCCGAAATATTCTCCGCTGAGGATGTCGGAGAAGCCCAGGATCGCATTGAGCGGCGTGCGCAGTTCATGGCTGACAGCAGCCAGGAAACGCGATTTCGCATCATTGGCCGATTCCGCCTCGGCTGCCTTGCGGGCTGCGTCTTCACGAAGCTGCTGGTCCTGAGAGATGTCGCGCAGCTGGCTGACGATCGCGGTCAGGCGTCCCTCGCCGTCCCGGCGCGCCGTCAGCTCCATGCGGACATGGACGAACTGGGCGTCGCCGCCGACAACCGCGGAACGTTCCAGGCGCAGATCGACGCCGTAAGAATCCCGGCCCTGACGAAGTATGTCGATCGCCTGCAGGAAGACGATGCGGTCCGAAACGTGGATTTGCTCGACGAAGCCGCGGCCCGTCGGATCGCGCATCCAGCTCAGGAATTCGACACGGTCACGGCCGCCGACGGTCGTCACGTTTCCCTGCGGATCAAGCAGCAATACCAGGCCGAACGCGGCTTCCAGCATCAGGTCGCGGTGTTCGACGACCACGGCTTCCGCGGGAAGAGACGATGGCCGCTGACGCGACAGCGCGATGCTGCCGACGGCCGAAAACAGGAAAGCGGCGCAGACCGTGGCGACACCCACGGGCAGGGCCACGGCCGGGCTGGTAACGAAGGAGAGGCCCACGGGAACAGCAAAGAGGGCAACGGAGGAGACGAGCGCAAGCCGGCGAAGGATCGCCAGCTCCTGCCCATGGACTTCGCCATTCCCGCTCGTCCGGGAGAGCCAGCTTCCGCCCACCCGGTCTACGAAGGCCCCAGCCCCGACAGCCATGTCACTCAATACACGCACACTACAACCCGTCAAAACGGTCACTTATTGGACTGCACAATAGGCCTTGCGGGCTTAAGGAAAGAATAAAGGAGGAACGCGCCGGATGGTTCAAAAGGCGCCAAAATCCCGTTTTGGCGCAGAATGCGGGACCTTTGTTTTTTGTGGTTAACAGCAGGTAAGCAACGGATTTTATTCATATTTCCGGCGTGCGTTAACTTTTGTGACAAGACTGAAACCCGCAAAGCCCTGCATATCAACAGGATCAGACGAGACATGCTTAACAGCAAACGCTACAATTTGATCTAAATCCGGCTCGAATTTGGAAAGCTAAAATTTGAATCAAATTAGCGAAAAATGCCGCCGAGTTTTGAAAAGCGCTGTTGTCCTCTGCCGGATAGGCTTCGAAGCAGATCGGACGAGCAAGTCCGAATCGGCCGCCGGGCCGAACGACAGAGAGGATGGGCAAGGCAATGTGGTTTCTGATTAGAGCGGGGTTCTGGTTTTCGCTGGTTCTCATGTTCCTGCCGATCTTCGCAAAACCCCAGGGTGATCCGCGGCCGGCAGGCGAATCGACGGTACAGGTTTCCGACGCGATTTCGGCTGCCTCGGGCGTCGTTCAATATGTCGGCGCCATGTGCACCGAGAAACCGGATGTCTGCTTAAAGGGTGGCGAAACGCTGACGGCCCTCGGATATCAGGTTGGTGACGGCGCCCGCGTCGCCTACGATATGCTCGGCCGCCACTTCAAGGATCAGCCGGCAAATGCATCCGCTGATGCCGCATCGATCAACGCAAGCGTCGATCAGGTCGCCGCCATGGCCCAGCCGATGCCGGCCAAGCGCGTGACCAACGCCGAAACGGCCGATGTGGTCGTTACCGGCACGGTCCGGCTGCCATCCTCCATTCCGCTGCCGACGCCGCGCCCACGCATCTGACGCTTCTCCATTGGCCCAGCCTGAACGCCGTGACCTGCCCATGGTCAGCGGCGTTCTTTTTTGTCACGGGTTCAAATTGCCCGTCACTTCGCCTATATCCAAGGCATATGGACAATCTGGATCATTGCAATGGCATCGCTTGAAAAGATCATCGACGACTTTTCCTTCCTGGACGACTGGGAGGATCGCTATCGCTACGTGATCGAACTCGGCAAGGCATTGCCTGATCTGCCGGAAGAGAAGCGGACGCTGGAAAACAAGGTACAGGGCTGCGCCAGCCAGGTCTGGCTCGTCACGCATACGTCCGGCGATCCCGAGAACCCGGTCTTGACGTTCGAAGGCGATTCCGACGCTCATATCGTGCGTGGATTGGTGGCAATCGTGATGGCGACCTATTCGGGCAAGCCCGCCTCTGAAATCGCTGCGCTCGATGCACTCGACGTCTTCGGCAAGATCGGTCTCGTGGAGCATCTCTCGTCGCAGCGCGCCAATGGGCTGCGGTCGATGATCAAGCGCATCCGCGAGGAAGCCCGCGTCAGAGCCGCGGCATAGGCTCGGATTTACGATATCCGTAGATAAAAAACCCGGCTCGAGAGCCGGGTTTTTCTTTGGTTCAGCAATGGAACTCTCAGCGGCTGCCGCGCTTGCGGCGCTGGCCGAGGCCCATTTCCTTTGCAAGGCGCGAACGGGCTTCGGCATAGGCCGGTGCCACCATCGGGTAATCGGCGGCCAAATCCCACTTCTCGCGATATTCTTCCGGCGAAAGACCATGATGGGTCATGAGATGGCGCTTCAGCGACTTGAAGCTGCCACCACATTCCAGGCAGGTGATCTGATCATCCTGCACGGACTTACGAACGGATACGGCCGGCTTCTGCTTTTCGACCACGGTTACGGCAGGTGCCGGAGCCGAGGTGTTGCTCAAGGCGGAATGTACGTCGGAAATCAAGTTCGGAAGGTCGCTGACCGGTACGACATGGTTGCTGACATAGGCCGCAACGATGTCGGCGGTCAGTTCAACCAGTAACTCCTGCCCGTTGCCAAGGGCCGCATCTGTCATTGTGTTCTCCTGTTCATCGGCTTGCTTGCCGCGCCGAGCCTCCAAAAGAGCACAGGGCACAGCGTTGCTGTATAATCTGCGCCTGGCTTCGGAAATCTGCTGATTCCGGAGTGTCCCAGCGCCGAGCAATCCGCGCAAACGTATCGCCCGTATTCGTAGCAGCCATCAGCAAGAAAACGGTGCATAACGCCACATTTCTTAACGCGTGAAATCCACCCCTAGACTTCATGCGAGGGAAAACCGCCCCTTGCTGCCTGATATCAGAATTAGCGACCACGATAGCGATCTCTAATCGCTGATCGGAACAAAGTTTTGCTCAGCTTTGTATCAAGGAAAGATAAAAGCATTGAGAGCTTAAACCCGGTCGAGACTAACTTAACATCAGAACTCTACTTGAATCTGAATTAGCACTCTTTACCCAAATGTCCAGTTTTTAATCCCAACATTTCTTCGCAAAAAATTCATCTACTAAAAAATGGATAACTAATAACGCGAACAGATATTCCTTCATTAACAATTTCTGCGTTTGTTAGCTCTTTTTTCCATTCCCGCGTTTCGCGAGCGGCCCCTGCCGCCACAATTCATCGCGCACCGAAGGTGCGGTTAAGCGATGTCCCGCCTTGTGCGCCGCACGCGCAAGAAGATGTGCCGAAATCGGCGCGGTCAATACGAAAAAGACAAATCCGGCCAGCGCCCGCGCCAATATCGACAGGTCCTGCGAATGAATACCGACCGCAAGTAGCAACAGGCCGGAACCCACCGTGCCTGCCTTCGATGCCGCATGCATGCGGCTATAAAGATCGGGAAGACGAACAATGCCGATGGCGGCAATAAGCGAGAACAATGCGCCGGCCAGTAAAAGCACGGCAACCAGGACAGCCCAAAGCAAATCCATCAGCGCCCTCCTTTCTGCGGCTTGTTCCGCTTGCGCGTCTTCTTGCTTTTGGACGCGCCTATAGTGTCCGGGCGTTCGGCATGCCGGCTCGAAATATCGGGTTGCGCCCGCGTCAGGATGAACCGGGCGAAGGCGACGGTAGCGAGGAAACCGACGAGGCCCAGCGAAATGGCAATATCGATGTAAAGCGTGAAGCCGGTCTTGATGGCGATGACGGCAATGAAGCCGATAGCGATTGCCACCAGCATATCGAGCGCCAGAACCCGGTCCGGCAATGTCGGACCGGCAACCACGCGATAGACCGTAAACAGGAAGGCGATGCTCAGAATGCCGAGCGCCACCATGGCTGCTACCGAAACGATGGATGCGGCCATCATCGGAAAGCCTCCATGATGCGGCGCTCGAAGCCGTCGGCAATGCCGCGTCTGATGGTGTCCGGATCGGAGCAATCGAGCGCATGGACATAGAGTATCTTACGATCATCGGAAACATCGACGGACAGCGTGCCCGGCGTCAGCGTGATGAGATTAGCAAGCAGCGTGATTTCGAAATCGCGGTCGACCGTCAGGGGAAAGGCGAAAATCCCGGGTTTCACATCGATCCTGGGGCTCATGACGGCCACAGCAACCGCCCAGACAGACTTTGCGAGCTCGCATATGAACAGCACCAGGAGCGCAAGGATGCGGCTGATACGACCGAGATAGAGCACGCCTCCGTAGGACGATCGCACGGTCGCGAGCGCAATCGCCGCAAGGACGAAGCCGAAGACCAGATTGATGAAGGACGCGCTGCCGGTTACGGCGACCCAGACGATGGCAAGCAGCAGATTGAAGATAAAGAGGATCATTGAGCCCCTCCCGCCGTGGGAAAGACGGAGTGCAGATAGGCCGATGGCTGCTCGAGGCCGGTAGCGGCCGCCTGCGTCAGGTGCAGGAGCCGCTCCGGAAACAGGCCGAAGCCGATAACAAGCAGCGAAAGTGCAAGGAGCGGCAAAGCGGCCTGCCACCTGATCGGCTCCGCCGCCATGGCGTCATTCGCCGCGGGACGCCAATAGGCCAGGAGGAACACCCGCCCGAAAACGATCATCGTCAGGAAACCGGCCAGCAGGATTGTTGCAGCGAGCCACCAAGCGCCCGTTGCGAGCGCAGCCTTTACCAGCACGACCTTGGGCCAGAAGCCCGAAAAGGGCGGCAAACCGCTGATGGCAAAGAAGAGCACCAGCGAGAGGCCGGCAAACCAGCCGCTCCGCCGATAGAGCCCGCCGAGTGCCGCGAGCGAAAAGCTGCCGCCGAGCCGTGCCGCCTGCCCCGCAAGTAGATAAAGCGCGGTCATCAATACCATCGAATGCAACGCATAGAAGATCGCCCCGCTGAGGCCGTCGGCGTTGCCGAGGGCCGCACCCGCCAGCATCGTGCCGATGCCCGATATGACGATATAGCCCAGCATGCGGCGGATATCGTTTGCCCCAAGCGCACCCATGACCCCGACAAGCATGGTCGCGATGGCGATGACCGTGATGAGCGGATCCAGCCCTGCCCGCTCGACCGGCAGCAGCATGACCAGAACCCGGATGAGCGCATAGATGCCGACCTTGGTCAAAAGACCGGCGAAAAGCGCCGAAACGGTGATACGGGGCGTGTGATAGGAAGCCGGCAGCCAGAAATTGACCGGGAAGGCCGCCGCCTTCATGCCGAAGGCCAGCAGGAACAGGCCTGCCAAGGTCGTCAGCGGCGCATTGCCGTCGTCCGCTCTCGCCTTCATGGCGATATCGGCCATGTTGAGCGTGCCGAAGACGGCATAGAGATAACCGACGGAAACAAGGAACAGCGTGGTGGCGATGAGATTGAGGACGGCATATTTCAGCGCGCCGTCGATCTGCTCGCGCTCCGAGCCGAGGATCAGCAGGCCGAAGGACGAGATCAGCAGCACCTCGAACCAGACATAGAGATTGAAGACATCGCCCGTCAGGAAGGCACCACTGACGCCTGCCAGCAACAGCATCAGGAAGGGGAAGAAACCGTATCGCCGGCCGCTTACGGTGATTTCGCCGAGCGCGTAGAAACTCGCCAACAGGGCAACGATCGCCGCCGTCAGGGCCATGAGCGCACTGAAAATATCGACGCTGAAGGCGATGCCGAACGGCGGCAGCCATCGTCCCATGACCATCGTCATGGCGCCGTCGCTGACGACCTTGTAGAGCAAGGCGGCGTCGATGAGCACCAGCAATACGAGCCCGGGAATAGCGATCGCGGCATGCCATTCGGTGCGGTTGCGCACCATCAGCAGAATAGCACCGAGCCCGATGCACAGAGCGACCGGCAGGATGACAAGCCAATGCCCCAGCGGCACGGGGGCCGCGACCAGCGCGGCGGAGAGATCGACGGGAATATCGGTCGGTCCGGCCATTGCGTCAGTATCCCAAGGGCGGCAGTGGCCGCTCGTCCGGTTCGGCCACCAGCATCTCGCCGGTATTGTCGGTCCTCAGGTCTTGATAGGCGCGATAGGTCAGGACAAGCAGAAAAGCGAGGAACGAAAAGGAAATGACGATCGCCGTCAGGATCAATGCCTGCGGCAGCGGATTGGCGGCTGCATTGTCGAGCGTGCTCGCCCCTTTCTGGATGATGGGAGGCACCTCGGGCGTGACCCGGCCGGCGGTAAAAAGCAGAAGATTGACGGCATTGCCGAGAATGGCGATGCCGAGCATGATGCGGATCGTGAATTTCGACAGCATCAGATAGATCGCGGCGGCGAAGAAGAGACCGACGACGAGGGCAAAGACAACCTCCATCAATCCACCTCCCGCTCTTCGAGCGCCAGCGCGATCGAGGTAATGGCTCCGACGACCACCAGATAGACGCCGATATCGAAGAGCATGACGGTCGAAAGCGGCACCTCGACGCCGAAGAGATGCGGATAGATCCAAAGGCCGGTCATGAACGGCACGCCGGAAAAGACGGACAGGAAGCCGGCAAGGGTCGCCGCCAGCAGGCCGAAGCCGGCGATCGCCAGCGGATGAAAGATGATGGCTTGCCGGACTGCCGTCACGCCGCAGGCAATGCCGTAGATCGCCAGCGCCGAGGCTGCGATCAAGCCGCCGATAAAGCCGCCGCCGGGTTCGTTATGGCCGCGCAGCAGCACGAAAACGGAAAAGAGCAGCATTAGGGCGGTCAGAAACGGCGCGGCGGTGCGGAAGATCAGCGTATTCACGAGCGCTCGGCCTCCATCCTCTCGCCGAGACCGGCCTTCTCCTCAAGATCGGGGTCGTTGGCCGCGAGCTTGCGCCCGCCGCCTGTGCGGATGCGGATCAGCGCCAGGATCGCAAGGCCGGTCATGGCGACGACTGCGATCTCGCCGAGCGTGTCCGTGCCGCGGAAATCGACGATGATGACATTCACCACATTGTCGCCATGCGCGATCAGCTTCGAATATTGATTGAAGAAGGCCGTCAGCGTCAGGTCGAACGGCGCCTGGGTCGCCTTCAGCAACAGAAGCGCAAAGCCGATGCCGCAGGCAATCGCCAGCACGGCATGAGCGACCCTGGCAAGCAGCGGCCGGCGATCCGAAGGCGAGAGGCGCAGGCGCGTCATCACCAGGGCGAGGATCACGACCGAAAGAGTCTCGACCATGAACTGCGTGAAGGATAGATCCGGTGCCCCGAACAAGAGGAAGATGACGGCGACGGCAAAGCCCTGAATGCCGAGCGAAACGATGGCTGTCAGCCGGTCTCGCGCAAACACGACCGCGGCAACGCCGATAATGGCGATCAGGAAGATCGTCGCTTCGTGCCACTGCAGGTTCGGCCAGGCGGGCATGTGAGGCAATTCACCGTGGATGACAAGGGGGATCAGCAGCATCGCCGCCAGGCAGAGGAAGGTGACGGTGACGTAGATTTCCAGCCGCCCAGGCTGCAGCACACGCGATACCGCATGCGACAGCCGCACTAGGCCGGAGATGAACCCGTCGAAGCCACGGTCCGGCCCCGGTCCCAGCATCCGCAGGACAACGGACATGAAAAAACGCGCGCGGTCGAGCTGCCAATAGACAAGGATGCCGATCAGCACGGTCACGATGGAGAGTACCAAAGGCACGCCGATATGCGGGGCCAGCGAAACCGCGATCTGTAAACCCTTGCCACTGACGGCGCTTGCCATCGGTGAGGAGACATAGGCGTGCCACGGCGCCGCGAACAAAGCCGACGCGATGCCGAGCAAGGCAAGCGTGACCGGCCCGAGCCAAAGCAAGGGCGGCGCTTCATGCGGATGGCGCGGCGTCTCGGTCAGCGGCCCCAGGAAAGGCTTCAGCGCGACGGCAAAGGCGATGGCGAACATCAGCGCGTTGCCGGCTACGGCAATGATCGTCAGGATGATCGCAGCCGGCGATGTCTGCGCCAGCGCGGCGTAAATCTCTTCCTTGGCCAGGAAACCGAAAGCCGGCGGCAGTCCTCCCATCGACACCGCCGCAACCAAAGCCGCGGCAAAGGTCAGCGGCATGGCCGAGCGCAGGCCGCCCAGCCGGGTGATATCACGCGTTCCCGTCTCATGGTCGACGATGCCGGCGACCATGAACAGCGCGCCCTTGAACAGCGAATGCGCCACCAGATAGAGGACGGCGGCTTCGATGGCATAATCCGTGCCGAAGCCGGTGAGCATTACCAGCAAGCCGAGCGAGGAAACCGTCGTATAGGCGAGCTTCAGTTTCAGATCGGTCTGGCGGATGGCAAGCAGTGTTCCGACGAGCAGCGTGGCGGCACCAAAAGCCGGCAGGATCGTCTGCCAGGCCAGCGTATCGCCGAGGACCGGATTGAGCCGCATCACGAGATAAACGCCCGCCTTCACCATGGTTGCCGAGTGGAGATAGGCCGAAACGGGCGTCGGCGCTTCCATGGCATTCGGCAGCCAGAAATGAAACGGAAACTGCGCCGACTTGGTGAAGGCGCCGCCCAGCACCAGGATCAGGGCCGCAAGATAGAGCGGGCTCGCACGCACGACATCGCCGGCTTTCAACAGGTCGGACATGGCGGTGATGCCGGTTATCTGCCAGAGCAGTAACAGGCCGGCCAGCAGCAGCAGCCCTCCGCCGCCGGTCACGACCAGCGCCTGCAGCGCCGCCCGGCGCGAGGCTTCCCGCTGATGGTCAAAACCGATCAGGAGGAAGGAGGTGATCGAGGTCAGCTCCCAGAAGACGAACAGCGTCAGGAAGCTATCCGAGACGACAAGGCCGAGCATCGAGCCCATGAAGAGGAAGATGAAGGAGAAGAAGCGGCCAAGATCCGCGTGCCCCTTCAGGTAGCCGCCGGCATAGAGGACGATCAGCGCGCCGATGCCGGTGATGAGCAAGGCGAAAGTCAGCGACAGGCCGTCGATCAGCCAGGAAAACCGCAGATTGAGGCTTGGCACCCAATCGAAGCCGCCCGATTCAACCTGCCCGGCTGCGATTGCAGGAAGGAAACCCACGAAATGAAGGACGGCGAGCACTGGGAACAACGCCAAGAGCCAGGCCGCGTTATGACCTAGCCGCCGAACAGCGATGGGCGCGATCAATGCACCGAGAAAGGGCAGGCATAGTGCCAGGAATGTCAGGCCCGCGGTGGCGGCGGCCATGTTCCCCCCTTTGCTGAATGATCATCGAATCCGTCAATACCGGAGCTGACTTGAAGGGATAGGCGAAAGGGCACATCGCCTCAAGCCCTGGAGAAGGAAAAGCGGACGTAAACCACCGAAATCGGTTTTGAAACGGCAGCCTGTAGAAGTTGCAAATTCTGGAGCCACCGCAGCTCCGCAAACTGCTTGATATGATCGCGGTAAACAGCCAATTGCGCATAGCTCGCAATGAAGTTGTAACGAATTGGCGCTAATTTACGCTCGCATCTTGAATCGCTATGGAATTTTTGCCGAAAAATGCGCTAATCTTGATCGGTATGCAGATCCAGCCTCCCAGGAACCGCAATGCTCGCCCGCCTGATCGCTCTCCTGCTTCTTTCCCCCGCCTCGGCCTTTGCCGCGGATTGGCGGCCCTATGACAATGCAGGTCTCGGCTATGCGATTGAGCTGCCGCCGGAATTCCATCCTGCGGCTCCCTCCAGCGATACAGATCGGCTCTCGCTGTCGCCGGCGGACCGCTCGGCGACACTGCAGGTTTTCAGCACGATGATCGCCAATGGCGACTTTGCGTCGGAAGCGAATGGGCGCGTGGCGCTGGCGAAAGACGACGGCTGGAAGATCTCCTATTCCAAATCGAACTCGCGCGGCATCAGCTTCTCGGGCACCAAGCAGGGACGGATCGTCTATGTGCGCGGCGTCGCGCTCTGCAATGGGGCGGCCGCCTTCTTCCAGATGGATTATTCAAAAACGGATATGCAGCGCTACGACGCCATTGTCATGCGCCTGGTGCGCAGCCTGCGCTCGACCAGGAAGTGCACGCCAACGGCTGAGATCGTCAAAAGCTTTCCGGTGACAGGCTGAAGCAGGTCAGCACCGCCGAATAATGCACGGCGGCCGCGGCGACGACGAAGCCGTGCCAGATGGCATTCTGGAAGCGCAGCTTTTCCCAGACGTGAAAGATCACGCCAAGCGAGTAGATCACGCCGCCGATGACGATGAGCAGCATCGAGGCGAATGGGATATGCATGGAAACCGGCTTGGCGACAAGGATGCCGCTCCACCCCATGGCCAGGTAAAGCAGGATCGCCAATCGGTCGTAGCGCCCTGGAAACAGACATTTCAGGATGATGCCGAAGGCGGCGAAGATCCAGACGACAATCAGCACGCCGAGCAACAGCGGGTCCTCGGCTCCCCGCTCGAGAAAGGGCGTGTAGGTGGCGGCGATCAGGACATAGATGAAGGAATGGTCGAAACGCCGGAGAAACCATTTCGTCTTCGACACCGGCCAGAGATTATAGGTGAAGGACATTCCGAGCGTCAGCACCAGGCCGACCCCATAGATCCAGGCCGCTGCAATTCCTCCGTGGGAGCTCCAGACCGTCGCATAGAAGATCAATACGGTCGCACCGATCAATGCAAAGACGACGCCGACACCATTGACTATGCTGTCGGCGATAATCTCATAGCGATCATAGGCCCAACGGATGCCCCTATATTCGGTCATTTCATTCGGTTCCGTTTCCGTCCGCAATCGATCTTTGCACCGGGACGATGCGGAAGCAACTGCGCCAAACGCGCGCATCGATCAATCTTCGTAAACAGCCTACCCACCCCATCCGTCAATGGAAAGCGAACGCTCAATCCGCAATTTATAGGCTTCTGTGAACCTGTCTCTTATACACATCT
>NZ_JBNDIC010000024.1:0-99383 GCF_056755475.1 Rhizobium sp. KNZ2-6A
GCTCACGGATCGTGTATAATATTTTCATTTCGCATGGAGAATGCAAGCACTTTGCGCGTGTTTTGGGCCATACTTTGCATAGTCAAAGCACCATCTCTGAGGAGGAGAAAATGGGTCCTTTTCCGCATGATGCGCCGCCGTCCGAAATCACCGCCGATAATCCGGCCGGCACCGACGGCTTCGAATTCGTCGAATTCGCCCATCCCGAGCCGGAGAAACTGCGCGAGCTCTTCACCCGCATGGGCTATGTCGCGGTCGCCAAGCATAAGACAAAAGATATCACCGTCTGGCGCCAGGGTGACATCAACTACATCCTGAACGCTGAGCCCGGCAGCCATGCCGCCCGCTTCATCGCCGATCATGGCCCGGCGGCGCCGTCCATGGCCTGGCGCGTCGTCGACGCCAAGCACGCCTTCGACCATGCCGTATCGAAGGGTGCCGTTCCCTACGAAGGGAATGACAAGGCGCTCGATGTTCCGGCAATCGTCGGCATCGGCGGCTCGCTGCTCTATTTCGTCGAGACCTACGGCAAGAAGGGATCGGCCTACGATGCCGAATTCGATTGGATCGGCGAAGCCAATCCCAATCCCGAAGGCGTCGGCTTCTATTATCTCGACCATCTGACGCACAATGTCTTCCGCGGCAACATGGACAAATGGTGGGATTTCTACCGCGATCTGTTCAATTTCAAGCAGATCCACTTCTTCGATATCGATGGCCGCATCACCGGATTAGTGAGCCGGGCGATTACCTCGCCCTGCGGCAAGATCCGTATTCCGCTGAATGAATCGAAGGACGATACCAGCCAGATCGAGGAGTTCCTGAAGAAGTACAAGGGCGAGGGCATCCAGCACATCGCCGTCGGAACGGATGATATCTATCGGGCGACCGATACGCTAGCCGAGAACGGCCTGCGTTTCATGCCCGGCCCGCCGGAAACCTATTACGACATGTCCTATGCGCGCGTGAACGGTCACGAAGAACCCATAGAGCGCATGAAGAAACATGGTATCCTGATCGACGGCGAAGGCGTGGTGAATGGCGGCGTGACGAAAATCCTGCTGCAGATCTTCTCCAAGACCGTCATCGGCCCGATCTTCTTCGAGTTCATCCAGCGCAAGGGTGACGAAGGCTTCGGCGAAGGCAATTTCCGCGCGCTGTTCGAGTCGATCGAGGCCGACCAGATCAAGCGCGGCGTCATCGGCACGGCCGCCGAGTGATTTCCAGGCTACCCGGTGCAAGCACCGGATAGCCTGCATTTTCGGGAGGAGTGGAGCGATGGACCAGACGATATCCAAGGCTTCCGATCGCCAGGCGACTGCGGCGGAAGCGCTGCAATACATGCCCGGCTTCGGCAACGACTTCGAAACCGAGGCGCTTCCCGGTGCTTTGCCGCAGGGACAGAACAGCCCGCAAAAGTGCAATTACGGTCTTTATGCCGAGCAGCTTTCCGGTTCGCCCTTCACGGCGCCGCGCGGAACGAATGAACGGTCCTGGCTCTATCGCATCCGCCCGAGCGTGCGCCACACTCGCCGCTTTTCCAGTGCTTCCTATCCGTTCTGGAAATCAGCGCCATGCCTGGATGATCATTCGCTTCCGCTCGGCCAGCTTCGCTGGGACCCGTTGCCGGCACCGACCGAGCGGCTGAATTTTCTGGAAGGAATCCGCACGATCACGACCGGCGGTGACGTGCTCACCCAGACCGGCATGGCCGCCCATGCCTATGTCTTCAACGAGGATATGGTCGACGATTACTTCTTCGATGCCGATGGCGAGCTGCTGGTCGTTCCCCAGGTCGGCGCCATCCGGGTGTTTACCGAAATGGGCATCATGGATGTCGAGCCGCTGGAAATATGCGTCATCCCGCGCGGCATGATGTTCAAGGTGACGCGTAAGGGCGAGGAGGAAGTCTGGCGCGGCTATGTCTGTGAGAATTATGGCGCGAAATTCACGCTGCCCGAGCGCGGGCCGATCGGCGCCAATTGCCTGGCCAATCCGCGTGATTTCAAGACGCCCGTCGCCGCCTTCGAGGACAAGGAAACGCCTTGCCGCGTGCATGTCAAATGGTGCGGCAAGTTCTATGTCACGGAGATCGGCCATTCGCCCCTCGATGTGGTTGCCTGGCACGGCAACTACATTCCTTACAAGTACGACCTGCGGACGTTCTCGCCCGTCGGCGCCATCCTCTTCGATCATCCCGATCCGTCGATCTTCACGGTGCTGACGGCGCCGACCGAAAGTGCCGGCACCGCAAACGTCGATTTCGTCATCTTCCCGCCGCGCTGGCTGGTGGCCGAACATACGTTCCGCCCACCCTGGTACCATCGCAACATCATGAGCGAGTTCATGGGCCTCATCCACGGCCAGTATGATGCGAAGGAAAAGGGCTTCGTGCCTGGCGGTATCAGCCTGCACAATATGATGCTGCCGCATGGGCCGGATGCCTCCGGCTTCGAAAAGGCGTCGAATTCCGAGCTGAAGCCGGTGAAGCTGGATCACACCATGGCTTTCATGTTCGAAACCCGTTTCCCGCAGCAGCTGACGAAATATGCGGCCGAGCTCGAGACGCTGCAGGATGATTACCTGGAATGCTGGGATGGTCTGGAGCGCCGCTTCGACGGAACACCCGGCATCAAGTGAAGATCGGTCGCATATTTTCTGACATCGGAGCCTAGATATGAAGCTTGCGACTTTGAAGGACTCCACCAGGGACGGCCGGCTTGTCGTCGTCTCGCGCGATCTCACCCGTTGTTCCGAGGTCGATCACATCGCCCGCAGCCTGCAGGCGGCTCTCGACGATTGGGCGCATGTGGCGCCTAGGCTCGCCCTGATCGCGGAGGGCATCGAGACCGGTGCGCAGCCGACGATGCGGTTTCACGAACATGATGCGGCATCGCCGCTGCCGCGCGCCTATCAATGGGCCGACGGCTCGGCCTACGTCAACCATGTGGAATTGGTGCGCAGGGCGCGCAATGCCGAAATGCCGGCAAGCTTCTGGGTCGATCCTCTTATGTATCAAGGCGGATCGGACGGCTTTCTGGCGCCGCGCGATCCGATCCTCGCCGCGGACGAGGCCTATGGCATCGACATGGAAGGTGAGATCGCCGTCGTCGTCGGCGACGTTCCCATGGGCGCCAGTCCGGATATGGCGCGGCAGGCCATCCGGCTTGTGATGCTCGTCAATGACGTGTCGCTGCGCGGCCTGATCCCGCAGGAGCTGGCGAAGGGCTTCGGCTTCTTCCAGTCCAAGCCGGCATCGACGTTCTCGCCGGTCGCGGTCACGCCGGATGAGCTCGGCGAGGCATGGGATGGCGGCAAGCTGCATCTGCCGCTCCTGGTCGCCGTGAATGGCAAGCCCTTCGGTAAGGCGAATGCCGGCGTCGACATGACCTTCGATTTCGGCGAGCTGATTGCTCACGCGGCCAAGACCCGCAGCCTTGTCGCCGGCACGATCATCGGCTCGGGAACGGTATCCAACAAGCTCGATGGCGGGCCGGGCAAGCCGATCCAGAATGGAGGCGACGGCTATTCCTGCATTGCCGAGCTCCGCATGATCGAGACGATCGAAACCGGGGCGCCGAAGACACAGTTCCTGCGTTTCGGCGATCAGGTCCGCATCGAGATGCGGGACCATTCAGGCCACTCGATCTTCGGCGCGATCGAACAATCAGTGGAAAAATATATGGGGGCCGAACCGCGATGAGCGACGTCGTCCTCTACGATTACTGGCGTTCCTCCGCCAGCTACCGTGTGCGCATTGCGCTCAACATGCTTGGGATCGCTTACAGGCGCGTGCCTATTAATCTCTTGGAAGGTGAACAGAATACCTCGGATTATCTGGCGCTCAATCCGCAAGGCTTCGTGCCGACGCTGACGATCGACGGAGAAATCCTGACGCAGTCGCTTTCCATCATCGAATATCTGGCCGAACTTCGGCCGGAAAGCGGATTGATGCCGTCTGATCGCGCGGGTCGCCAGCACGTGCGCGCGCTTGCCTACGCGATCGCCATGGATATCCATCCCATATGCAACACGCATGTTGCCGCCCATGTCATGACCCTCACGGACAAAGCCGATGCCCGCGAGGAATGGATGAGGCACTTCATTGCCGGCGGCCTTCGCAAGCTCGAGGTCATGTTGAGCAGATTCGATGGCAGCTTCAGTTTTGGCGACACGCCGACCATGGCCGATATCTGCCTTGTGCCGCAGGTCTACAATGCCCGTCGCTGGGGCGTGGACCTGGCCGATCTCAAGCGCATTGTCGAAATCGATGGCAGGTGCGCCGAACTGCCGGCTTTCCAGGCGGCGCATCCCGATCGCGTAAAGCCGTAGCGAATTACGCGCCCCATGGCGATAGGCCTGGCATTCAGGCTATTCGCTCGTCTTTTAGATACGGCACATACAATCAGCCTTCCTTGGCGATTTTCCCTTCGGAATTTCCAGTTGCAGAAAGTCGACTCCTTTTTACATGATTGTCATCTGGTTTTTATAAGTGAGGAGAGGGAAGCAACCACGACGCAGGGGGTATGAAATGCGTAAACTTGTTCTCTCCATGATGTGTGCCACCGTACTGTCCGGTGCAGCGCACGCGGCGACGGTCTATCCGTTGGACCGGGCGACGGTACTCGCCGGCTCGCCATTCGATTTCAAGGTGGAATTCAGCAAGGTCGTCAAGCCGGAAGACGTCAAGGTTACGGTCAACGGCGAAAGCTATGAGGCTGTTTTCGGTAAGGCTGCCGATTTTGTCGCGGAAGAAAAGGGTGCCGAGGACAAGGTTCTCGGCTCGGCCCTGATCCTGCGTGGCGTCAAGCTTGCAAAGACCGGCCAGTACAAGGTCGAGGTGTCGGCCGGCGACGAGAAGAAGTCCGTCAACTGGGATGTCTATGGCACCTCGGCCACGCCGAAGGCCAAGAACATCATCTTCCTGCTTGGCGACGGTCTCTCCGTCGCGCATCGCACCGGCGCTCGCATCATGTCCAAGGGCATGACGGAAGGCAAGGCCAACGGCCGTCTCGCCATGGACGATATTCCGCCGGTCGCCTTCATCGGCACCTCCTCGACCTCGGCGATTGCCACCGACAGCGCCAACACCATGTCGGCCTATATGACCGGCCACAAGTCCGCCGTGAATGCGCTCGGCGTCTATGCCGACCGCACGCCGGCCAGCCTCGACGATCCCAAGGTCGAAACGATCGGCGAGGCTCTGCGCCGCACCGGCAAGAAGTCGCTCGGCATCGTGACCACGGCCGAGGTCGAGGATGCGACGCCGGCGGCACTCGTGTCCCACACGCGTAAGCGCGGCGACAAGGCCGACATCGTCGGCATGCTGTACGGCGTCAAGCCGGACGTGCTACTCGGCGGCGGCTCGGCCTATTTCCTGGCGAAAAGCGTGCCTGGCTCGAAGCGCAAGGATGACAAGGATTACATCGCGCTCTTCAAGGATGCCGGCTATGCCGTTGCAACCGACAAGAACGAACTGGCGACGGCGACTGGCTCCAACCAGGACAAGCTGCTCGGCCTCTTTCACACCGGCAACCTCGACGTCACGCTCGACCGCGAATTCCTCAAGAAGGGTACGGTCGACAAGTTCCCGAACCAGCCGGGCCTGGTCGACATGACCAAGGTCGCGCTCGACAAGCTTTCCAAGAATCCGGAAGGCTTCTTCCTGATGGTCGAAGGCGCCTCGATCGACAAGATGAGCCATCCGCTGGACTGGGATCGCGCTCTGGTCGAAACAATCGAGTTCGACAAGGCCGTTGCCGTTGCCCGCGAATTCCAGGCTAAAAATCCGGATACGCTTGTTGTCGTCACCGGCGACCACACGCATGGCGTCTCGATCATCGGCACCGTCGACGACGACAAGCCGGGCACGGAAATGCGCGAGAAGGTCGGCACCTATGCTGCCGCCGGCTTCCCGAACTATGAAGACAAGGATGGCGACGGCTATCCGGATCGCGTCGACGTTTCGCGCCGCCTGTTCATGGCCGCCAACAACGGCCCGGACCACTACGAGACCTTCCGTCCGAAGCTCGACGGTCCCTTCGTTCCGGCGATCCAGAACGAGAAGAAGGAATATGTTGCCAACGAAGCCTATAAGGACGTGCCTGGCGCCGTCTTCGTGCAGGGCAATCTTCCGAAGGACGAGGACAGCGGCGTCCATGCTGTCGACGACGTCGTGCTGCAGGCGGCCGGCCCGGGTGCCGAAGGTTTCCGTGGCTACATGGAACAGAGCGATGTCTACCATGTACTGGTCGATGCCTTCGCTCTTGGCTCTGAAAAGATGTAAAACCTGTTCATATCCGTGGGGACAGGCGGCTTCTGGTCGCCTGTCCCTCCATCTTTCATGAGGGTTCTCATGCCTCGGGACCAGACCGTTGTCATCAACCGCCGGACATTGCTCACGGCCGCCGCCATGCTGCCGATGATGGGCGTTGCCATGCGCGCCAACGCTGCGGAAAAGCTTGGCTTTGGTGAGCTCTACAAGAGCTTCGGTCCGCTCGGTCTCGAATTTTCCGACAAGGTGAAGCAGTTGAGCGGTAAGGATGTCGCCGTCAATGGCTTCATGGCACCGCCATTGAAGGCGGAGGCCGCCTTCTTCGTCCTCACCGAAATTCCGATGTCGCTTTGCCCGTTCTGCTCTTCCGATGCCGATTGGCCCGACAATATCGTCGTCGTCTATCTCTCGTCCAAGCAGACATTCGTGCAGTACAACGCGCCGATCATGGCGCGCGGCGTGCTGGAATTCGGCTCGTGGACGGATCCGGAAACAGGTTTCATCAGCCAACTGCGTCTCCGGGACGCGTCATTCAGGACCGTTTGATCCCTATGCTCGCACTTGATGTTTCCGGCCTGAAGATGCATTTCCCGGGTCTGGCCGCGCCGGTTCTCGCCATAGATCGATTTCATCTGCCGGCCGGCGGCCGCCTTGCGATCACCGGTGCGTCCGGTTCCGGCAAAAGTACATTCGTCAATGCCATTACCGGGCTGGAAGACGTCACGGATGGCAGCGTGTCGTGGAGCGGCACGGAGATCACGCGCCTTTCCGCCGGCCGGCGCGACGCATTTCGCGCACGCAATATCGGCCTCGTCATGCAGGACTTCCATCTGTTTCCCGGCCTGTCCGCCTTCGAAAATGTCGTGCTTCCGGTCAAGCTTACGCGGCGTCTCGCGCCCGACGAGCGGGAGCGCGCGCTTCACCTGCTGTCCATGACCGGCATTACCCGCCCGCGGCAGAAGATCGAAACCCTGTCGCGCGGCGAGATGCAGCGTGTCGCCGTCGCTCGCGCCCTTCTGTCGCGTCCCGGCGTCGTCGTTGCCGATGAGCCGACCGCCAGCCTCGACCGGCAGGCGGGCAAGGAGGTTGCGGAACTGCTGCTACAGCTTTCAGCCGAGGAGGGGACGACGCTTATCGTCGTAACGCATGACGCTGATCTTGCTGCGCGTCTCGGCCGCCGCATCAACCTGGCGAGCGGGCGTATCGAGGAAGACAGCCAAGAGGTCGCCGCGCAATGATTGCTTTCATCCTTGCCGACCTCAGACGTTTCTGGAGTGGGGCGCTTGCCGTCGTCGTGCTGATTGCTCTGTCGGTCGCCTTGAGCGTCACCGTGACGCTGCAGGAGCGTGCCGTCCGGCTCGGCAGCGCGCGTGCCGCCGAGAAATTCGATCTGCTCGTTGGAGCAGCCGGCAGCGAGACCCAGCTGGCGCTGTCGGCCGTCTTCCTGCAGCCGGCGCCGCTGCCGCTGATGGAGGGCGCCGTTCTTTCCCGCCTTGCCAACGATCCGCGTGTCGAGCTGGCGGCACCCGTCGGATTCGGCGATTCCGCCTACGGACACCCGATCGTCGGTACGACGACCGGCCTGATCTCCTCCCTTTCGCCATCGCTCTCGCAGGGCGCGATGTTCTCGCGCCTCGGCGAAGCGGTGGTCGGCTCCGATGTCGCCTTGTCGATAGCTGCGGAGATCAAGCCGATGCATGGCACGGCGGAGACCGGCGGCGAAACCCACACCGCGATTGCCTATAAGGTCACCGGCCGCATGGCGCCGACGGGCACCGCCTGGGACCGGGCGATCCTCGTGCCGATCCGCGCCGTCTGGCAATTGCACGGCATGCATGGCGAGGAAGTCCATCACGACCATGATGGCGACGAGGCCGATGCCCATGGCGCAGAGCCGCATGAGCATGCCGCCGGCCACGAAGAAGGCCACGAGCATGAGCACGGTCATGTCGATGCCGACGCGCCGCTGGATGAGCACTTTGATGCACAGACTCCGGGCGTTCCGGCCGTTCTCGTCAAGCCGAAGACGATCGCCGATGCGTATCGCCTGCGGCAGGAATATCGTACCGGCACGACGCTCGGCGTCTTTCCGGCGGAGGTGCTGACGAGGCTCTATGCGACGCTCGGCGATGCCCGCAGTCTTCTCTTGGCGATCGCGCTCGGCACACAGGCGATTGTCATTGCCGCGATCGTACTCGTGACCATCATGCATGTCGGTTCGCGGCGCCGGCAGATCGGCGCCTTGCGAGCGCTCGGCACGCCGGTCCGCTCGATCGTCGCGCTTGTGTGGGGCGAGCTCTTCATCCTCTTTGCCGCCGGCATCGCACTTGGCATTGAGCTCGGCTATATCGCGGCATTGCTGATCTCGGCGCGGCTTGCCGCATCGACGGCCGTGCGTCTGCCCGTCGGCTTTTCCTTCGATGATCTATGGCTTGTCGGCGGCTTTGCAGCCGTCGCGGCAATCATCTCCATCGTGCCGGCGTTCAGCGCCTTGCGCTTAAGCCCGGCGGCGGCGCTGCGGGCCTGACGTGGGTTCGCGAAAGGCGAAGTAAAACTGGATTGCAAAACTCCTCTTTATTGACTAAAGCCATTTCGCGCATCTGATGGAGGATCTCGCGATGGCGAACAGCGCCCGTAAAATCGTTACTATTTTTGGCCTGCTCGCCGCGCTGGCAGCCAGTTCCGCCACGGCGGAGGACGCGAAAACCGTTTCCGTGACGGATGACCGCGGCGTCAAGGTGGACGTGCCCGCGCAGCCGAAGCGGATTGCTGCGATCTCCTATTTTGCCGATGACGTCGCTCTCGCGCTTGGCATCAGGCCGGTTGCCAGCACTTATATGACATCAGGCCGGCAGCCTGATTTTCTTCTCGGCCTGACCGCGCAGATGGCGCAGATCGGCCAGCGCGCCAAACCCAATCTCGAACTGTTGTCGCAAGCCAAGCCCGACCTGATCGTGGCGATCCGTCGCTACACGGTCGGCAATGCGCCGCAGCTGGAAAAGATCGCGCCCTACCTCGCCTACAATATGGAGCTCCTGACCGAGAGCGATAGGGAAATCGCCGAATTCTCGAAGATCCTCGGCAAGCCCGAGCGCGGCCTGCAGCTGAACGCCGATTTCCACAAGCACCTCGACGAGATCGCCGCCAAGGCGCCGAAGACCGTGCACCCCCGCTTTGCCATCATGTGGGGCGGCGCGACGCCTTTCGCCTTCCACACGGAAAACACGGCTGCCTCCATCGTCGCGGCCATCGGCGGCGACAATATCGCCGGGCCGAAGACATCAGGCGGTCCCTTCGGCATCGATCTAAGCCTCGAAACTATGCTGGAGAAGGACCCTGAAGTCGTCTTCATCTACGACTCCGGTCCGGATCGGCCGCATGAAAGCAACCCGATCTGGCAGGAACTGACCGCCGTCAAGAACAAGCGGGTCTTCTATGTTGGGGATCAATGGGTCGAGACCAATGGTCCGATCGCGCGCGAGATCGTGCTGCGCGAAGCCGCGCACTACCTCTATCCCGATGCTTTTCCAGCCGTCGATGTGAGGGCGGAAGCCGCCAAGATCATTCCCGCCGATATTCAGAAGTAAGATGCTTCGGGTCGTGGCCACGATGGATGCGCGCAGATCACTGGCGGTGATCGTACTCCTCGTTGCCGCGACCCTGCTGATCGTCTTCATCGGCCTACTGCCCGGCGCGAAAATCCTGACGATCGCGGATACCATACGCGTTCTTTTTTCGCCTGACGGCAAGGTCGATTCCATCCTTGTCTGGACGTTGCGCTTGCCTCGAAGCCTCGCGGCCGCGCTGGCCGGTGCCGGGCTCGCGGTCTCCGGCTATCTCCTGCAGACGTTGACACGAAATCCGCTCGCCGATCCGGGAATCACTGGCGTCACCGCCGGCGCCGTCACACCGATCGTCTGCTGTTTCGTTTTTCTCCCCTGGCTTTCCTCCGCCTACTATCCCTTCGTCGGCCTTGCGGGCGGCTTGGCGGCTGCGGCCTTCACCTTCTGGGTTTCGAAGGGCGGGCAGGGGCGGCCGTTGCATCTGGCGCTCGGCGGTGTCAGCGTCTCGCTGTTTCTCGGCGCGATCACCATCTATGTGCTGCTTTTAACCGGGCCGCAATCGACGTCGCTGCTGTTCTGGCTCTCCGGTGGCTTTCAGGGGCGCTCCTGGCCGCATCTCACCTATATGCTCCCTTGGGTCGTCGTCGGGGTTGCGGGTGCCTTGGCGCTCCATCGCGTTATCGGCATGTTCGCGCTCAGCGATCATGCAGCCGCCGGCATGGGTGTGCAGCTCAATCTCTGGAAGCCCGTGCTGCTCGTGCTTGGCGTCTGTCCCGTCGCCGGTGTCGCTCCCGTTGCAGGGCCGGTCGCCTTCGTCGGGCTGGCGGCGCCGCATATCGCGCGTTTGCTGAAGCCGCGCGGCGCGGTATGGGAGATCGCGCTTTGCGCCGCCATCGGAGCGCTGATCGTGACGGTCGCCGATCTCATCGCCCGCACGGTCGCTATTCCGAAGGAACTCCCGGTCGGCATCATCACGGCACTAATCGGCGGGCCTGTGTTCATCTACCTCATCCAGCGCGGCCGCCTGCAATTCAAGGGGCATGGCCTATGATTGTGGACGCCCCAGCCATTCGTCCGCCGCAAAAAGGCATGCTGCCGATCGTCATCGTCATCGCGCTTCTGTCGCTGGTGGCCGCGATATTCCTCGGCGTCGTCGATCTGCCGGCGGCGGATGTGCTTGCTGTCTTGAGCGGCAAGGGTTCGCCCGAGGCGCAGTCGATCATTCTCGATATCCGGCTGCCGCGCATCGTCACCGGTATCCTTGCCGGCATTCAGTTCGGCGTCGCCGGCCTGCTCTTGCAGACGATTACGCGAAATCCGCTTGCCGATCCCTCCTTGATGGGGGTCTCGCAGGGCGCGACGCTGACCGTTACGCTGTTCCTGCTCTTCACGGTCTATATCTTCGATCCCGGCGACAATACGGTGGCGGAACTGCCGATCGCCTGGCTTCCCGTTGCGGGGCTTGCGGGCGGGATGATCGCCGGCGGCATCATCTACATGCTTGCCTTCCGGCTCGAACTCAGTCCGCTGCGCATCACGCTCTGCGGCGTCGCCATCGGCGCGGTCCTGCATGCGCTTGCCGTCGGCCTCATCGCCGGTTGGGGATCGGCGCGCATCGAGATCATTCTCGAATGGCTTTCGGGCAGCCTCTACGCCCGCACCTGGGACCATGTGCTGTTTCTTCTGCCGTTCACGATCGCAGGCCTCCTCATCCTGCCGGTGATCTATCGGCCTCTGGTCATGCTGCAATTCGACGCGCAGGTCGCCCGTTCGTTCGGCCTTTCCTATCGTAGGCAGTTTTCCCTCGTACTGTTGGTGTCCTGCGCCCTTGCGGCAAGCGCGGTCGGTGCCGTTGGCCCGATCGTCTTCGTCGGCCTGGTCGTTCCGCATCTCGCCCGTTTCCTCGCCGGCCGGCATTTCCCCCTGGTTCTGCCGCTGACGATCGTCCTCGGCGCCATCTTCGTCACTCTGGGCGATCTGATCGGCCGCCTCGCCGGGCAGGCGGAGGAAGTGCCGATCGGGGTCGTTACCGCGATTGTCGGTGTGCCCGTGCTGCTTATCCTTTTGAGAAGAATTCCCTGAGATCGCCCATGCCGCTGTCCTGTTCGCAACTCTCTGTCTTCTACGGTCGTCGCAAGGCACTGAACGGGTTCGGGCTTGCCATGCAGAAGGGCGAGATCCGGGCGCTGATCGGCCCGAACGGCTCGGGCAAGAGCACGGCCTTGCAGGCACTTGCCGGCCTGATCGCTCCGGCAGAGGGACAGGTGACGATCGAGGATGTCTCGGTCGCAACCATGTCGCGGCGTGCGATCGCCAAGAAGCTTGCCTTCCTGCCGCAGCAGCCATCGGCACCGGATGAGATGACGATCGCGCAGCTGGTGCGGCAGGGCCGCTTCGCCCATGTCGGGCTTTTCCGCAGCTACGATCGCAAGGATGAAGAGGCGATCGACTGGGCGTTGGAGAGCACCGAGCTTTCGAGCCTTGCCGACCGCACCCTGCAGGAGCTTTCCGGCGGCGAGCGGCAGCGGGCATGGATCTCGGCAGCACTTGCGCAGGAGGCCGGCATATTGCTGCTCGATGAGCCGACCTCGTTTCTCGATATCGGCTATCAGGTCGAGGTGCTGGATCTTGTCCATCGCCTCAGCCGCGAGAGGGGCGTCACCATCATCATGGCGATCCACGATATCAATCAGGCGATCGCCGTCAGCGACCGCATCTCATTGCTGGAAAAAGGCGAGCTGCGCTTTGACGGCGAGCCGAGGGCGCTTGCTGAAAGCGGGCTGATCGAGAAGACCTTCCGGGTGAAAGGAAGGTTCGTGCAGGTCAGCCCCGACGCGCCGCCGCATTTCGATGTCGAGCTGACGCGGCTCAGCCACTAAGGGGTCTGACGAGCCGGAAGACGATCTTGGTCTGCGTGTAATAGTCGAGCGCGTCGGCGAAGTCCGGTGTCCAGCCGTCTTCGACAAACGGAATGAAACCGTCATATTCCAGCTTGCGGCCGGAGACTGCGAAGCCTGCCTTGGCGAAGGCACGGCCGTAATCGGAAATCGAACGATCCTGAACGACGGTGTTGGTGCGCTTGGCGACGAGCTCGCGCCACTTCGGCCAAAGCGGGTTGTCCGTATGGCAGCCGGTGACGGCATAATAGACGCCGCCGGGCTTCAATGCCTTCCAGATATCTTCAGCATGCGCATCAATATCGGGAACGAGGTAGATGACTTCATGGCTGATGGCGAGATCGAACTCTTCGACCCAGCCCTCAAGCGTGCCGCCGACTGCATGCTGGACCGGCAAGTTGCCCTTGAAAGCCTCGGCCTTGGCAATCGACTGTTCGGCGATATCGATGCCCAGCGCCTTGCGGAACGGCCTGATGGCATAGAGATGGCGCAGCAGACTGCCCTGATTGCAGCCGAAGTCGACGACGCTCTTGGCGGATAGATCGCGCTCGACGATCAGGTCGATCAGATGTCTCCAGATCGGTGCATGCCCGTCCGCCATCTTGTCCTCGGCGTCCGGATCGACGTACCAAGTGCCGATCGTCTTCTGACCTTCTTGGCTCATGAGCCCTATCTCCACGCGATTCAAACCACGCTGTCTTTAGGCCGGACCTTGACCCAAGGCTAGGTTTTGAAACCTAAAAGCCATGCCGGCAGAAGATTTTATCCGCGGCGTTTAGGCGGAGAGCAAAAGTCCAGCAGTCAATGCAGGCGCTGGCCGTTCGATGGATCGAACAGATGCGCCTTCGTCGGATCGATCCTGAGCTGGATCGGCTGGCCGGGAGACACCGAGGGACGGTCCCTGACGGCTACGACGATCGATTGCGCGCCGGCCTGCAATTGCAGATGCGTGTCCGAGCCCGTCGGCTCGATGATGATGACTTTGGCCTGCACGCCATCCGCATCGACGGCGATATGTTCCGGGCGGATGCCAAGCTGGATGCATCGGCCGAGATGGCGGCGGGCGCTTTCCGGCAGCGGCCAGTGCAGGTTTTCCGCAGCCTGCAATTCCATGGCTCCGCCCCGTTCGACGACGAGGCCTTCGATGAAGTTCATCGATGGCGAGCCGATGAAGCCGGCGACGAAGCTGTTGACCGGCGCATCGTAGATTTCAAGCGGTGAGCCGATCTGCTCGATATGGCCGCCACGCATGACGACGATGCGGTCGGCCATGGTCATGGCCTCCATCTGGTCGTGAGTCACATAGACCATGGTAGTGCCGAGCCGCTGGTGGAGCGTCTTGATCTCGGTGCGCATCTGTACGCGCAGTTTGGCGTCGAGATTGGACAGCGGCTCGTCGAAGAGGAAGACGGCGGGGTTGCGCACGATGGCGCGGCCCATCGCCACGCGCTGGCGCTGGCCGCCGGACAATTGCCGGGGATAGCGATCAAGCAGCGCGGCAAGGTCGAGGATCGCTGCTGCATCGTTGACCTTCTGCTCGATCTCCTGTCGGCTGCGGCGTGCGAGCTTCAGCGAAAAGGCCATGTTGTCGCGCACGGTCATATGCGGGTAGAGCGCATAGGACTGGAACACCATGGCGATATCGCGCTCGTTCGGCTCGAGATCGTTGACGATGCGGTCGCCGATTTCGATCTCGCCGTCGCTGATGCCTTCCAGGCCGGCGATCATGCGCAGCAAGGTGGATTTGCCGCAGCCCGAGGGTCCCACAAGCACCACGAATTCCCCGTCCTGCGCGGCGACGGAGACGCCATGCAGCACTTCGAGCGCGCCGTAGCGTTTGATGGCATTGCGAATGGTCAGTTTTGCCATGGATCTCTCTCCCGAAAATGTCGGCCGGCGCCTTAGCGCCCGCCCATGCCCGCGTTGAGGGCGATGCTGTTGTAGATGAGCTTCTGCAGGATGATTGCGAGGAAGATCCCTGGAAGCATGGAAAGGGTGGCGCCCGCCATCAGGTAGTTCCACTGCGTGCCCTGTTGCGTCTGGAACAGGGTAAGGCCGACGGGCAGGGTCGCGTTGTCGGCGCCGGTCATGACGATCAGCGGCCAGAGGAAGTTGTTCCACTGCCCCATGAAGGTAAACAGCGACAGAAGGCCGATCGCCGGCATGGAGAGCGGCACGATGATGCTGACGAGGATGCGCAGGCGCGAGGCGCCGTCGATCCTTGCCGCTTCCTCAAGCTCCATCGGGATGGAGAGGAAGAACTGCCGCATCAGGAATGCGCCGAAGGTGCCGAAGGAGATCGGCAGGATAACGCCGGCGAAGGTATTGACGAGGCCGAGCTTGTTGACGATCAGAAACAGCGGGATGATCAGCATCAGCGGCGGCACCATCAGCGTGCCGATATAGCCGAGCAGCAACGTTTCGCGCGCCCTGAACTTCAGTCGCGCAAAGGCGTAGCCCGAAAGGCAGGAAACGACGACGGTGATCGCCGTTACGCAAATGGCGATGACGGCGCTGTTGAGGAAGAAGCGGCCGAAGGGCAGCCTGGTCCAGGCGGCGGCGAAATTACCCCATTCGAAAACCTCGGGCAAAATGCGCACCGGTATCGCCGTCACTTCGGCATTCGAGCGCACCGCATTCGATACCATCCAGAAGAAGGGAAACAGGAAGGCGATCGCCACGAGCGTGAGGGCTGCGTGATTGACAATATCGAGCACCAGCTTCCGGCGCGCTCTGGTTTCGGATTTAAGCGTCATAATGCACCCATTTGCGCTGGAACCAGAATTGCAGGGCGGTCAGCACCATGATCAGCGTGAACATCACCCAGGCGATCGCCGAGGCATAGCCCATCTGGAAGTTCTGAAAGCCGCGCTGGTAGATGGCATAGCCGAGCGTGGCGGTCGACGATCCCGGCCCGCCCTTGGTCATGACGAAAATCTGGTCGAAGACCTGCAGCGACGTGATCGCCGTCATGACAGTGCCGAAGAACAGCGTCGGCGAAATCAGCGGCAGGCGGATTTTCCAAAAGCGATCCCAGGCCGTCGCGCCATCGATCCGCGCTGCTTCAAGATAGGTCGCCGGCACCATGTCGAGTGCGGCGTTGAAGAGAACCGTATTATAGCCGACGCCGGCCCAGAGCGATGTGAGGACGACGGCCTGCATGGCGAGCGTGCGATCGTTGAGTACGCCTGAAAGCGGCAGCGACAGCACAGCCATCAGGCCGTCGAAAAGGCCGCCATTGGTGAAGATCAGCATCCAGACCATGGCGCCGGCGATGAGCGGGGTGAAGGTCGGAAGGAAGAAGATCACCCGGAACCAGCGCTGTCCGATCTTCAGGCTCGAAATCCACGTCGCCAGCCCGAGCGAGATGACGATATTCAGCACCAGGTACTCGACCGTGAAGAAGATGGTGTTGCGCATGACCGTCCAGAACTGCGGGTCGGTCGTAAACAGGCGCGTATAATTGGAAAAGCCGACGAAACGCGGCGTGCCGAGCAATTGCCAATTGGTAAAGCTGAGCGCGATCGAGGCAAGGATCGGCAGGACCAGGAACAGGACGATGCCGATCAGCCCCGGCAGCAGGAAGAACAAGGCCGTCCATCCCTCGCCCCTGAACCATTTGCGCGAGCGCGACCGTGGTCTTGCGATCATGTCGGTGTGCTTGCCCAGCATCATGGGCCTCTCCTTTCCGGCAAGGGTGCCGCGGTCGAGCCAGTAGGCCCGGCCGCAGGCGGGCGAGCCGCCCGGGTTACGGAAGCTGGCTCTGAATGTCGCTGAGCACGCCCTCGGGTTTGGAATCTCCCGTCAGCGCCAGCGGCACATATTGCATCACCAGGTTCTCGAACTGGTTCCATTTTTCGTTGATGCGGAACGGCGTCGTGTGGGCAAACATATATTGCAGCGTGTCGCGGGTGCCGCTGACATTCTTGGCCGCTTCATCATACCAGGCGGTCTGCTGCGCAAGCCGAGCCGGCAGCGCGCGTCCGGCCGAACCGAGGATTTCGGCAGCCTTCGGACCGGATAGCACCTGCAACGCCTTGAAGGCTGCATCCTTATGTTGGCTGGCGGCGGAAATACCCCAGCCCGAGCCGGCCGTGATGAAGCGCGACGGCCCGCTTCCGCGCGGCAGCGGCGCAATGCCGATCTTGAATTTGACATTGGCCTGCGCGGTAATCAGCGTCCAGGGACCGTCGATATACATGGCGACATTGCCCGAAGCGAAGCGGCCACTTGCTGCCGCGGCATCGGCGGCGGAGGCAAAGACCGGTGAGAGTTTATCCTTGGCGGTGAGATCGGCATATTTGCTGAAGGCATCGACAAAGCCGGTATTGGTGAGGTCGAATTCATTGCCAGCATTGAAATATTCCGCGCCGAGCGCGACGGGGCCGGCGATGAAATCGAAGCCTTGGGTGCCATAACCATAGGTTCCGTCCTTCGTCAGCGCCTTGGCGTCGGCCTTGAAGTCGTCGAACGTCCAGTCCTTGGCCGGCTCCTTCAAGCCGGCGGCGGCGAACTTGTCGCGATTGTAGAAGATCATCCACGGGCCGACGTCATACGGCAACGCATAAAGCTTGCCGTCATAGGAGAGCCCGGACATGATCGATGTCTCGAAATCCCCCACCTTCACGTCGCTGTTCTTCACGTAATCGTCAAGCGGCGCCAGGATCGAGTAGAAATTCGGCATGCGCATCGACTGCATGGAGACGATGTCGGCGACCTGTCCCGAGGCCGCCAGCACCGGCAGGCGGGTCCAGTAGTCCGCCCAACCCGAAAGCTGCAGTTTGACCTTGATGTCGGGATATTGCTTGTTAACGAGATCGGCCAGCTGCTGCCAGAGCTGCGCATCGTTCGGTTCGCCCCACATCTGCCAGGTCAGGGTCACGGCGGCATCCTGCGCCTTGGCGCCGATGCCGGGTAGTGAACACGCCGCAAGGGCGGCAGCAAAGATCAATGAACGTTTCATGATGGTTCCTCCTCCTGAATGACTTTGGTTGCAGTGACGTTCATCACTTATCCGGACGCTCCCCCTCCGGCTTGGTCTTGCGGCTCGTTCAGGCCGCGATCATGGCCTCCAGGTCGGCGATCAGGCCGATCAGCTCTATTCGCTGGCGCCGCCATGTATCGGGATCCTGTCCCGGCTCCAGAATGGCGGTCATCCGCTGGAGGAAGTTTGGCGGCAGCCGCTCGAGTTCGGCTGCCATGGGCAGGTTCCAGCCGTCACCCGGAAAATAGACCCGGTTGAAGGCAAAGACGGTCTGCAGGATGGCATTGGCAAGCTTGCCCGTCAGCCCGACGAGAAAAACGAGATCGCGGCGAACGACCTTGCTTTCGTAGTGGTAATCTCTGGCCCAATAACGCAGGACATCCATATATTGGCTGAGGACCGAGGCCCTGAGCGCTTCCGGATATTTCGCCAGCTGCCGCTTCCAGCCGGTCAGCAGGCCCCGCGGATCGGCGATGATCTGCTGATTGGCAAGATCCGTCGGCAGGTGATAGCCCCAGATCGTCCATTCGAAACTCTTCGGCACGACGATGCCGGCAAGCCAGGAGTCGAGATCGCGCTGTACGCCTGCGTAGCGGCGCATCCAGACGCCATCCATGCGGATGCCCTCGGCCTGCCAGCTCCGCAGGGCGGTCTCGAAACGCCGCCACGGCTCGGTTTGTCGAACCTCCGGCCCGCGATAGGCATCGGCATAGACCCTAAAGTCGAAATCCGATTGCGCATCCGACCGTCCCTTGCCGCGCGATCCGGCGAGTGCAACGGCGCCATTGCCGTCTTCGGCCAGATCGGCGATCAAGGGGGTCATCGCGGCAATGAGTTCGGCTTCGCGGCTCATGACGGCACCGGGCGCTGGGCTTCGCGCTCCCCTCAATCCTTGAGGATCAGCTCGATGACCGGGGTCACGACATCGGGCTTGAGCACCGGCAACTCCAGGCTCAATATGCCCTCTCCGACGGCAACACCGATATTGGAATCGACTTCGGCGTCCGGGTCGAGCCAGTGGACCTCGCTGGCATCATGCAGGAATTGTGCATATTTGACCTTGCGCCCCAGCCCCTCGATGTGGATGTGGCGGAACGGCCAGGTCTGGATGTGCAGATAGAGCCGATTTCCCTTCTGAGTGAAGCGGCAACCG
The DNA here is from genome assembly GCF_056755475.1 of Rhizobium sp. KNZ2-6A. NCBI lineage: Bacteria > Pseudomonadati > Pseudomonadota > Alphaproteobacteria > Hyphomicrobiales > Rhizobiaceae > Rhizobium > Rhizobium sp. KNZ2-6A. The sequence continues at coordinate 18,872 of NZ_JBNDIC010000024.1, forward strand.
CTCGGCGCCTTGTGGGTGGAAGGCCCGGCGCCGTAAATCGCCCGGCCGTTCAGCCGCAGCCATTCGCCATAGGTGTCGAGCGCCTTGATGGCACGGGCGTCGAAGGTGCCGCGGCCGGTCGGGCCGACATTCATCAAAAGGTTGCCGCCGAGCGAAACCGTATCGACCAGGATATTGATGAGCTGGCCGGCATCCTTCCAGGTGGTCTCGTCGCGATAATAACCCCAGGAGCCGCTGAAGGTGTGGCAGGCTTCCCAGCGCACCGGCAAACCGGCAACCGTCGGGGCCACACGCGGCGTATATTGTTCGGGCGTGACGAGATCGGGCATGTGATCGGCATCGCGCGGCAGGTCGAGACGGTCGCCGACGATGATGTCGGGCTGCAACCGGCGCACCAGCTTAATCAGGTCTTCGCTTTCCCAATCGGCACGGCCCTTGCCGGGCAGGCCCTTATAGACGCGGTGGGGATAGCTGAAATCGAACCAGATCACGTCGATCTTGCCGAAGTTCGTCAGAAGTTCCGTCACCTGATCGCGCATATATTGGGCATAGCGCTTGACGTCGCGGCCCTCGTTGAGCTTGGCGGCGTCGGGATGGTTGCGCTGCGGGTGATGTCCGTCGACCGGGAAATCCGGATGATGCCAGTCGAGCAGCGAATAATAGAAGCCGACCTTCAGCCCCTCGGCGCGAAGCGCTTCGACATAAGGCCCGATCAGATCCTTGCCATAGGGCGTGTTGGTGACCTTGTAGTCGGTAACCTTGCTGTCCCACAGGCAGAAGCCTTCGTGATGCTTGGCGGTAAGAACGACATATTTCATGCCGGCCTGACGGGCGCGGCGCGCCCATTCGCGGGCGTCGTAGAGGTCGGGATCGAAGTTGTCGAAATACTTCTGATAGGCCTCGGTGGTGAATTCCTCGCGGTTTTTCAGCCATTCGTGGCGCGCACCGAGCGCGTAAAGCCCGAAATGAATAAACATGCCGAAACGGTCATGTCCAAACCATGTCTTGCCTTCGGCCACATCACGGCCGCTGGTGATCACTGCGTCGCTCATATCATCCTCCCAGGTGAGCTAGCCAAATCGAACCGGTTCGATTTAATCATTGATCGATACGCCCTGCCTGTCAAGCGCACTGTTGAAATCTCTTCCCGCATATTGCTTCATGGCCGACAAATGTTAGATTTATGACAGCGATTCATGGAAGGAAGCACCTTCGATCGGAAAGCTGAAAGCGATAGAAACGGTTCGAAAAATTTATGGCTACAATTCGCGACGTCGCCAAGCTCGCTGACGTATCCGTCTCGACGGTGTCGTTGGCGCTCAGCAATCCGGCGCGTGTCAGCCAGAAAACGCTGGAAAAAATTCGCCAGGCGATTGCCGCTGTCGGCTTCGTTGCCGACCCGCTTGCGCAAAGCCTGGCGCGCGGGCGCAGCCGCATGATCGGCTTCGTCGTCGGCAATGTCGGTAATCCGTTTTTCGGGGATATCCGGCGCGAACTGGAAAATTATGCGCTCGATCACCAGCACTTCGTCGTCGTCACCGATTCCTCCGGCAAGACGGATCGCGAGAGGGCGCTGGTCGAGCATCTGATCGGCCTCAAGACCGCCGGCCTGGCACTCGCGCCGTCCGGTTATGATCAGGATTATCTCGACTTCATCGCTAGCCTGAACGTGCCGATCGTCTGCTTCGACCAGAAGGTTGCCGGCATCGAGCGCGATTTCGTCGGCTCCGACAACCACCTTGCCGGTGCGATGCTGACCGAACATCTCCTGCAGCTCGGCCACAGACGCATCGCCTTCATCACCGGCCCGAGCCATATGCATACGGCAACGGAGCGATATCGCGGCTTTGCCGATACCATGGCCAACGCCGGCATCGAGGTGAACCCGAATTTCGTGGTCGACGGCCAGTTCACGCGCGCCGCTGGCTATGAGGCGGCCATGCGGCTGCTGATCCAGCCCGAGCGCCCGACCGCGATCCTCGGCGCCAATAACGCCGTTGCGCTTTCGACGCTGCAGGCCATGCAGGAGCTGGGTTTCCGCTGTCCTGAAGACATCTCGCTCGCCATGATCGACAATGTGCAGTGGAGTTCGGTCATCACGCCGCGCATCACCATGGTCGTTCAGGACACGCTGGCGCTCGGCGGCATCATCGCCCGGCGCCTCATGCATCGCATCACCAATCCCCAAGGCGCCGTCGAGCCGCCGCAGGATTTCGTGCTCACGCCAAAATTCGTCCCCGGCAACTCCTGCCGCAGGATCTAAACCTGCCGCGTAAGCTGCGCGATTTTGCGATAGAGTCATGCGCAGGTACCGGCGCCCCGCACGAAACACGGCTGCACCAGCAACGTCATCCAGGTTTGAAGATCGCCTTGTATCATTTCAACCCTATCTTGTTCTGAGTGTTCACTGGCATGTGTGGGAGGGGCACTTGGCATTTTTCGCTGACAACGAATTGAGCGAGCTCAAGATCGAAAGGATGATCTTCCATCTCGTCGGGCCGAAAAACGGTCTGATCAAGCTGGAAGAGGTCGATCCCGGTGAATTCGAGAGCTTCTTCGTCGATCGCATCCGCTCGGTGAATGGCGGCTTGCCCTATGCTTTTTCCGATGCGTCTTCGACGCGTGAGCGTCTTGGTCGCATCGCCTCGAATGCAGGCGTTTTCCAGGAGGAAAGCGAAAAACTGGCCGAGGATTTCCAGGCCTATCACGGCGGAACCGCCGCCGAAGGGGCGATCCTGCTGTTCGTCCTGAAGGCGAAGGCAGCGCGATCGTTCGCGCTTCTGAAATATGATGACGAGACGGTCATCGCCTACGATCTGAAGGATGACGGCGGCGGCCGGAAGAAGGTCAGCCTCGAAGCGCTTCAAAAAACCTTCGTCCAGAACAAGGCGGCGCTGCAAAAGGCAGCCCTTATCAAACTGACCGACAAGGGCGGCGAGCTGACCGTACTGGACAGGCGCAACCAGCAAAAGGTCGCGCAATATTTCGAGGCCTTTCTGGGCGCGCGGCAGACCTTGAGCGATGCCGAATTGACGAAGAAGCTCGTCGATGTCACGCGCAAGGTGATCGGCGACAATCCGGATCTCGTCGACGGCGAAGTGGTGCGGGAACTGACAAAACGGACCTACGACGCCGCTTCCGGAGGCGGCGAAATCGACAGTGACGACCATCGCTCCTTTCTCGAGACCGTCATCGGGCACAAGCTTGCAGACGACAGCGTCCTGCTGAGCAAGTTCAATCGCAGCCTCACGACAGAGCGGATCTCCGGCGTTCCGATGAAGCTGGCTCCCGATCAGGTGAAAGGACCGAAAACCCTCTATTTCAAGACCGAAAATGGCATCGAGATCCGCGTGCCGAACGAATTGCGCGCCCTGATCGAAAAGACCGAAGACGGCATGATCATCATTCACGACAAGCTGGCGGTTGAGACCGATGACCCCAACTGAGATCCTCGATCTGATTGCACGAACGCAGCCGACGAAGCCGGTCGAAGAGCATGCGGAACTGGTCATCGTCAGGGCAAAACTCGATGATGCAGCCCTTCGAGCGGAATGGCTGGCCCTGCGCGCCGATGTTCCCGGCTTTCTCGAATCCGTCACGATCAGGCGTGACGGGACGGACATCGCCCTCGATGACGGCGACACGCCGGCGTCGAGCACGGTTTTCGCCATTACGCTCAACAAGGCCTCGCAGAAGTCCGTTCTTCGGCTCTTCTTTGGAAAATCCCTGACAGGCCTGGCAAGAGCCCTGGATGGCAGCCTTGTTGTCTGCGTTGCCGAGCTGACGGCGGATCAGGCATTCACATCCTACGGTGCTAGGTTCCAGCCTTGGACGGAGCAGCCTCCCGCTCCATTCGAGCGGATGCCGGAACTTCCCAACCCGCGAAGCATATGCCATGACGCCAGCAATGCGGGGCTCGTTCCGGCGGACATACGGCCATGGTTGCTGCAGGATCGCCCGCGGCAATCGTCGCAGACATTCGAGGCCTGGCGCTTGCTGGCGGCTCCCAGGCTGATGGCGGCACTTTCCGATCAGGTCTACGGGGCCGCGCCGAACGTCATCTATCAGCTCTCCGGCCCGCCGAGCCGCAGGGTCAGTATTTCCCTTCCCGAACTGGTTGTCATGTTCGAGCGGCTCAATGACGGTGTGTTTTGGGTGTTTGCCGGCGGCGAGCGCGATACAGAGACCCGTCATGTCCTGCTGGCGACGGAATGGGCGCGCAGCTATCGCCAGGGGAACCTCGCAGAATTTGGAGACGGCAGCCTCGAATCCGCAAAGGCTGCCTATGCGGCCTATGTCAAGGTCGGCAGCAAGGAGACGCTGAAGGCCCTTGCCGACTTGCGCAAGACGGTCGTGGACGAGGCGCAGAAGGCGACCCAGCGCGCCCAGGATATGACGGGCGCGTTGTGGAAGGATCTGGCTGTCGCCACGACGCCCTTCGTGATCAAAATTCTCTCCGATGCCGCAAAGACACCCAATACATGGATCGCGGGCCTGTTCGCCGTCGGCGCGGCGGTGTTTCTGATCCTGTCTTTTCGCATCCAGACATTCATCAATGCCGGTTATTTTGCCGGCCAGGACCGTGCCCGCGCCATATGGGCCTTGCGATTGAACCAGGTGCTGAGCGGCGCCGAGATCGAGGAGTTCAGCGAAACGCCGATCCGCGACAGCGTGTCTAACTACGGTCGCGTCCGGAAGACAGTCCGCAACGTCTATGGCGTGCTCGTGGTCGTCCTCATCATCTTCGCCGGTTACCAGTTCTATACCGCGGCAACCGCGAAAGTTCCGCCGGCCAATAGCGGGGCAGTCAGCAAGCAAGGATCGTCGCAAACCTCTCCGGCATCCGGATCGCCGCAGCCGGATCCTGCTGCTGCCAATGGACCTGCGACCACTACTCCCCAGAACTCGCCCCCGGCTCCCGGCACGCCGGCAACCAAGCCACCATGACGCTTTATGAAATTTTTCCGATGCCGAAAATGTCCATTGCGCTTGGTTGTGGAAGGAATATCGTTGACCCAATTTCAGGTAGCGTTGGATCAAGACGGCAGCGGAGGGACGAATGGCGCCAGTCAGGATATTGGTCATGCGTCATGCCGAAAAACCCGACGATCCGGGAGATCCCAACCTGTCCGCCGCGGGGCGAGCGCGCGCGAAAACATTGGCCGCCTGGTATCCCGAAAGCTTCGGACCGCCGGATTTCATATTTGCCGCCACTCCGTCGAAACACAGCGAAAGGCCTGTCCAGACGGTTCAGCCCTTGGCGGAGGCACTGGGTATCGAGCTTCTTACCTCATATGCCGACGAAGACTATGGCGCCCTTGCCGTTACACTGCTCTCCAAGCCCAAATTCGAAGCCAAGGCGATCCTGGTCTGCTGGCATCATGGCAATATTCCCGGGATGATGCGGGCGTTCGGCGCGCCTGAGGGAAGCTATCCCGATCCATGGGCACCGACCGTATTCAATCTGGTTCTGGCTACAGATTTTCTGAGTGACGGGCCGAAGGTCTCGCAAGTATTCGAGCCATTCTAGTCCGATCCAACCGGCCCAACGGCCTTCTGCATTCCTGCACGAAAGACAAGCATCGCCTTCATCCAACGTTACGAGGGGATTGAGATGACTTTTGCCAATACTGGTAGCGCCGGCAGCCTTGCAGTGAAACTGTGGCGCGGCGAACGCATGTGCCTCATCGGGATGGATGTTACCCATCCCGAGGATGATTTCGTGGGCTTCGCGATCGAGGTGAAGAGCCCGAGTTCGGCCGACTACGTTCCGCTGAGGAACCGTTTGAATTTCGATTACAGCAGTGGCAAGGGCGTCGACGGTTTCCGCAATTTCCTGTCGACGGAGGCTCCCTTTCAGAGGTTCCGCTGGATGCATTTTCCCTATGACCCGACGGACGGAACCTATCTCTACCGGGTGACGAAGATGCATATGAATGCCGCAGGCAGCTTGCGCAGCGGCGATCAGGTTGATCTGCCGATCTCGCTCGACCGCATGACCTATAGCGATTACCTCGATATCGGCTTTACCCGCAACTTCGCCTCCTCGCAGGCCTATGCCGACAAGTTCGGCAACAATCCGGACGTCATCCCGAGCGATGCGGATGAAGGACTGACGTTCACGAAGCTGCCGGGCGACGTCTACCAGTGGCTCGGCTTCGAAGCCTATGATCTCATCTTCGGCTTGTTGGACGAGGTGGTGAACGATCCTAATCTCTCCATCGATGTCTTCGCCTATGATTTCAACGAGCGCGATATCGTCGCCAAGCTCGAAAGCTGCGGCAATCGCGTTCGCGCCATCATCGACGATTCGGGATCGCACAAACCCGCCGGCAGCGCGGAATCGCAGGCGGCCGCGCGTCTTGCGGTCTCGGCGGGATCGGGTGCGGTGAAGCGCATGCATTTCAAAACCCTGCAGCACAACAAGGTCTTCATCGTCCGGCGTGGCGACCAACCCCTCAAAGTCCTGTTCGGCTCGACCAATTTCAGCTATCGCGGTCTCTACATCCAGGCCAACAATGCGCTCGTGTTCCATTCAAGCGATGCGGCCGGATTGTTCGGCCGTGCCTTCGATCTCGCCTTCCAGGGGCTGGACGCCTTCAAACAGGACGGGCTCAGCAGCAAATGGAGCCTGGTGCAGGCGCCCGGCATGCCAGCCGCGCATTTCTGCTTTTCGCCGCACCAATCGAGCAATCTGTCGCTCAGTCCCGTTGGCGCGGCGATCGATCAGGCCTCATCTTCCGTCTTCTATGCCATCGCCTTCCTCAACCAGATCCGCTCAGGCCCGGTGCGTCAGGCGGTCGATCGGCTGATGGGCAAGGATGTGTTCAGCTACGGCATTTCCGACAAGGAAGGAGGGCTCGAAATCCACAAACCCGATGGCACGATCGGTTTGGTGGATTTCACCTATCTTGCGAGCCACGCGCCGGAACCCTTCAAGACCGAGTGGAGCGGCGGCAGCGGTATTCATCAGCATGACAAGTTCGTGGTGACCGACTTCAACCTGCCGACGGCCAAGGTGTTCACAGGATCGTCCAACCTGTCGCCCAGCGGCGAAACGGGCAATGGCGACAATCTCGTCATGATCGAAGACCAGCGGGTCGCGACATCCTATGCACTCGAAGCGCTCCGGATATTCGATCATCTCCATTTCCGCGCGGCGATGCAGGGTGCCGGCGCGCCCAACAGCCTGACGCTCGCCAGGCCTCCGGCCCCGGGACAGGCGGCCTGGTTTCAGCGGTTCTACGTGGCGGCTTCGCAGGCGGCAAAGGACCGCCTTCTGTTCTCGCACTGAGGAGATGCGCGCCGTGGCATGGAGATCTCCGGTGCCGACAATGAGGCATGGTCCATGAATGAGATCGATGCGATACCTCTTTCCGCCGAAAAAGAGGGCCGTGGAGGCCTCCGATTTCCGGTGGGACGGCAACGGCTTCGAGGCGGGTATCGGTATCGCCGCGTCCGGCGGCGGATTTCGGGCGATGCTCTTTCACGTCGGCGCCTTCATCCGCCTGGCCGAGCTTGGGCTTCTGCAGCAGGCAAAGCGCATCTCCAGCGTTTCCGGCGGCTCGATCACCACCGCCTGGCTCGCGAGCGTTTGGCCCGATCTCGTCAAGGCTGATTTTGCCAATATGAACGATGTCTTCGCCGGTCTGATGCTCGCTTTTGCCCGGGCAAGGATCGACATCATGGATGCGGTAATCGGGCTCCTGCCTGGAACGTCCGCCGCGCGGCAAATGGCAAAATCCTATGACAGGCATCTGTTTCAGGGGCGCAGCCTTCAGGATCTGCCCGACCAGCCGCAGTTCATATTCTGCGCGACGAACCTGCAGACCGGCGTCCTCTGGCGCTTTGGCAAGGCCTATGCCGGTGACTACATCGTCGGGCGGATCGACCGGCCGGATTTTCCATTGGCGCTGGCGGTGGCCGCCTCTTCGGCCTTCCCTCCCATTCTGTCGCCACTGGTGCTCAGGTTTGCGGACGGCAGTTTTCAGGATTGGCCGACGGCGCGGTCCAAACCGATCCCGGCGATCCGCGATTTCCGCAAGACCGTCATTCTCACTGACGGAGGCGTCTATGACAATCACGGCATCGAGCCGCTGGTAAAGCGCTTCGCAACTCTTTTCGTCAGCGATGGCGGCGCGCCATTTGCCCGAAATCCCGGCCTTTGCCGCAATTGGGTCAGTCAACTGCGCCGGATTCTGGATGTCACCGATAACCAGGTGAGAGCGCTGCGCCGTCGCGATCTCATCGGCCGCTTCAAGGCGGCCGCAGCTGTAAGCGACGAGGCATCCCTGATCGTCGCGCAGGGATACGGTCGTTTCGGCTCCTATTGGGGTATCGATACGGACCCGTCCAAACTCACGGCGGAGGGCGCATTGCCATGTTCACCGAAGGAGATCGCGGCCCTTTCCAGCGCGCCGACCCGGCTCAGCAATCTCGGCGATGATGTATCCGAAAAGCTGGTGAATTGGGGATATGCAATCTGCGATCGGAGCGTTCGGGCAAACTATCGTGGGGCGATGCGACAGGTCGCTCCGGCCTGGCCCTTCCCGAAACGACCATTGGCATGATCGTGATCGGCTTTAGGGCCATGCACGGAGCGCTCAAGCCAGCCTACCGTCTTTTCAGCGAAGCTCCTCGCATTGATCTTGCATCGATCGCCGCCTGACGCGGGAAAATTGTGCGACGGCACTTGACCGCTTCATTCGGGACGCCAGATAGCGCCTGTCATCCATACTTCGTGCAAAAGCGATCCACGGGGAAGGCTTCGGGTAGCTTCGGCAAGCTGCTCGGTGTTATCAACCTTTTGATTTTTTCATCCACATTGTTCCTCTTCCTTGATGTTTTATAATCTCCCGAAAGTCCGTGAATGCGCCACCGCTCGGATTGCGGTGTCGGATACCACGGCATCGACACGCGTCAATTTCGAAGTTCGATTACGACAATGATCATCATTTCCGGTTCTCACCCGATCCCCTGTGCCGCTCTAAGCGACGTCATGTCACCGTCGCTGAGCAAGAGAGTCGATAAACCATTTTATAGAGATCGCGTGGTATCCTGCGCTGACTTCGATTATGCCCGGTGCGTGCCGTCGACGGGGCTCCTCGCGAAGATTGGGGATAGCCATGGGATTTGAAATACATTTGCCTTCGCTGGTGCGCGTCCTGGGGCAGGTTGCCATCATCGTCTATGCCTATTCCTGGGTCATCCGGATCGTCGATCGCGGCGTTTTGAAATCGGTTGCGGTCGGATTGTTGTTTGGCGTGGTCGGCATCCTGTCGATGGCTGATCCGATCCAGTGGATGCCTGGCGTTATCCAGGATGGCCGCTCGATCCTGCTCGTCCTGACACCGGTCTATGGCGGCCTCTTGGGGACCGTTGTTGCGGCTGTCATGATGGGCCTGTTCCGTTTCATGGTCGGCGGCGTAGGCGCTGTCGGCGGCATTGCCGGGATACTGATCGTCGCGCTCACGGGCTATATACTCAGCCTCCTGCCGCGGCAGTGGATCGGCACGGGGTGGAGGCGATCGGCATTGTTCGGCCTGGCGACCTGCACGTCGCTCGTGGTTCTCGTCTTTCTGCCGTGGCCGGTCGCGCGCGAGCTTCTGTTTTCGGCAGCGCTTCCGGTCACCACCGTCAATATACTCGGTGTCTTTCTTCTTTCGGATCTGCTGGAACGAGAGCAATATCGCATCGGCATCCAGCGCGCGCTTGAGAGCGAAGCAAGCCTCGATCCGCTGACGAGGCTTCCCAATCGCCGTGTCCTGCAGCGGGAAGGGGACCGTTGCAGCAAGGAAGCTGGCATCAGGCGCATCCCGTTTTCGATCATCATGCTCGATATCGATTATTTCAAGAAGATCAATGACAGCTGGGGCCATTCCTTCGGCGATACGGTCCTGGCGCGGGTCGCGGACGTGATCCGGCAGACCGTCCGAAGGACCGATATTGCCGCCCGCTATGGCGGTGAAGAAATCGTCGTTCTGCTGCCGAACACCGATGTTAAGGCAGCGACCGCCATTGCGGAGAAAATCCGCAAGGATATCGAAGCGACAGTCCTGATGTTCGAGCAGGAGAGCATCCGCGTCACCGTCAGCATCGGCATTGCCTGTTCCCATGAGCCGAATGCCGATTTCAAGCACGTGCTCGAGGCTGCCGACAAGGCACTCTATCGCGCCAAGGCCGGCGGGCGAAATCGCGTGGAATTGGCCGAGGCCGCTTAAGCCGGCCATGCAGATGTTGTGGACGTGGCGCGCCTTCGCTTTATCGCATCCATGCGTCCTTGACGGGGAGGGGTCATCCGGCATAACTGGATGTGACGGTTCCCCAAGGAAGACTCCGCGGGGATTAATAGGGAACACGGTGAGGACGACCCAAAAGGGACCTAGACCGTGGCTGCCCCCGCAACTGTAAGCGGATTGCCGATCATCCGGGAGTGACCAGTCTGCTGGTCTATTCCCGAGGCATTGAGCCATGCCACTGCAGCTAAGCTTGCGGGAAGGCAGATGATCGTCAGATATCCGCAAGCCAGGAGACCTGCCGTCGATCACGATCCAATCAGCCGGGCGGGGATGCCCGGAAGGGACAGAGAGAATGATTGACCTGAGCCTTCGACATTTTCAGACATCTATCGGTCTTGATTGGGATCCTCGCAACCGGCGGCGGTCTTGTTAAGCGTGATCGCGCTAACACCGCCCAGTTTCCTTCCTATCGAGATCGTTCATGCCCCATTTTTTGACGACCATTACATTTGCCCTCGGTCTGGCGGGCTTTGCCGCGTCCGGCTTCGCCGCAACCCAATACCCCCTCACCATCAACAACTGCGGCCAGAAGGTCACCTTCCAGAAGGCTCCGGCCAAGATCGTTTCGATCGGGCAGGGCATGACCGAGATCCTCTTCTCGCTCGGCCTTGCCGACAAGGTCGCCGGAACGGCGGTCTGGGTCGGTCCGGTCCTGCCGCAATTTGCCGAAGCCAACGCCAGGATCCCGCGGCTTGCCGATAATGATCCGAGCTTCGAATCCGTCGTCGGCAAGGAACCGGATCTGGTTGCCGCCGAATTCGAATGGCATGTCGGCCCACAGGGCTCCGTTGGCAAGCGCGAGCAGTTTTCCGAGCTCGGCATCAATACCTATATCGCGCCGACCGATTGCGTCGCCAAGGTCAATACCAATGGCGGCGACGGCGTGCGCAAGGAGCTGTTCACGATGGACCTGATCTATCAGGAGATCGATGAACTCGCTGAGATCTTCGACGTTAAGGATCGCGGCGACGCTTTGATCGCGGAGCTGAAGAAGCGTGAAGCAGATGCGGTTGCCTCGATTTCAGGCGCAAAATCCAAGGACCTGCCGATCGTCTTCTGGTTCTCCAGCAAGGAAGTCAACGGTGATGCCTTCATCGCCGGTAAGAACAGCGCGCCGGCCTATATTCTGAAGACGATCGGCGCCAGGAATGTCGTTACGACCGAGGAAGAATGGCCGCTCGTCGGATGGGAGACCATTGCGCAGGCCAATCCGGCCGTAATCGTCATCGCCACCATGGATCGCCGCCGCTATGCGGCCGACGATCCGAAGGTCAAGCTCGACTTCCTCGAGAAGGACCCGGTCACCAGCCAGCTCGACGCCGTCAAGAACAAGCATTTCGTTCTAATGGATGCTCAATCGATGAACCCGACCATCCGGACCATCGATGGCATCGAAATCCTGGCCAAGAGCATCAAATCCTTCGGTCTGGCGTGGTGACGATGCACCTTACCGCGGAACGACGGCCCTGGTGGACGCTGCTGGCGCTTGCTCTGGCCGCCGTCGTGCTTCTGGCCTTCATGATCAGTCTTGCGGTGTCGATCGGCGAGATTTCCATCCCGCTGTCGACGACCGCAAAGGCCGTATCGAACCGGCTGTTCGGAACGGGTTTCGAGCTCAGCCGGATTCATCAGGGCATCGTCTGGGATTATCGCCTGAGCCGGGCGCTGGTTGCCGCCAGCGCCGGCGCCTCGCTGGCATTGAGCGGCGTGATCCTGCAGGCCCTGCTGCGCAATCCGCTTGCCGAGCCCTATGTGCTCGGCATTTCGGCGGGCGCCTCGACGGGTGCGGTCTGCATCATGATCCTCGGGCTCGGCTATGGCATTCTCGGGCTTTCCGGCGGCGCCTTCCTGGGTGCGATCGTCGCTTTCCTGTTCGTCGGCCTGCTTGCGACGGGTGTCGGCGGCACGAGCGAGCGCATCATCCTGTGCGGTGTTGCCGGTTCGCAGCTTTTCAACGCGCTGACCTCCTATATCGTCACCACGTCGGCCAATGCCGAGCAGGCGAGGGGCGTCATGTTCTGGCTGCTCGGTTCGCTGAGCGGCGTGCGCTGGCCGGATGTCTATCTTTCGGGGCCGGTCGCCATTCTCGGCTTTGCCGTCTGCATGGCGCATGTCCGCGTGCTCGATGCCTTCATCTTCGGCACTGATGCGGCCGCCTCGCTGGGGATTGCGGTTCGACGCGCGCAAATCGTGCTGCTCGGCGTGACGGCCTTCATGACGGCGGCGGTCGTGAGCATCGTCGGCTCCATAGGCTTTGTCGGCCTCGTCATCCCGCATGCCGCCCGCTTCATGGTGGGACCAAGCCATGACAGGCTGCTGCCGGCGGCGGCCCTTGCCGGCGCCATCTTCATGGTCGGCGCCGATATCGTCTCGAGGATCATCATTCCCCAGCAGATCCTGCCGATCGGCGTGGTCACCGCCCTGTTCGGGGCGCCCGCCTTCGCCATCATTCTTTATCGCGCCCGGAGGACGGCATGAGCATCGCTGTGGACACAGTGACCTTTGCGGCTGGCAATACGTTGATCGTCAATGGCGTCAGCCTGGCGGTGGAAAGGGGCAAGGTTCTCGGCCTTCTAGGCCCGAACGGCTCGGGCAAGTCCAGCCTGTTGCGGCTGATCTGCCGATTGAGGAAGGTCAAGAGCGGCGTCATCCGGCTCGGCGGCAGCGATATCGCCGCAATCTCGCGCGGCGACATCGCCCGGCGCATCGCGCTCGTCGAACAGCAGGCGACGACCGATACCCAGGTGACGGTCATGGATGTCGTGCGCCTCGGCCGCACGCCGCATCGCGGCCCCCTCTCATCCTGGAGTGCTCACGACGATACGGCGGTTTCCGATGCGCTCACCCGCGTCGGCATGCAGGGCCGCGCCGGGCAGCTATGGCAGACACTCTCCGGCGGCGAACGGCAGCGCGTCCATATTGCGAGGGCTCTTGCTCAGACTCCGAGCGAACTGCTGCTCGACGAGCCCACAAATCACCTTGATATCCAGCATCAGCTCGACATTCTCGGCCTCGTCTCCAGGCTCGATGTGACCTCGATCGTCGCGCTGCATGATCTCAATCTCGCGGCCATGTTCTGCGACAGCCTGGCGGTGCTCCAAAATGGCGCCGTCGTCGCAGCCGGCCCGCCGGAACAGGTGCTGACGCAGGAATTGATCGAAAGGGTTTTCGGCGTGCGTGCACATGTCCAGAAATCCTCGGTCCATGGCCGCTGCAACATCCAATATCTGGCGGGTTGACCTCGTCTAAGCGGAACCATTGATCTTTCGCTCGCGTCGAGCCGTTTCGATCCGCGCGCAAAAATAGTTTAGGTTTAAACTTGTTTTTTTCGATCGATGGATCGACAGTGGTGGCGCAAGGGGAACAGGGCCTATCTTTTCGTCCGGCAACGGCAGTTGGAACGGGCGATGCGTTCCGTCCGCAGAAGACCCATAAAAAGAGGAACAGCATGATCAAGCCGCATCCGCTGAAAGGTCCCAGCAAACTGAAACTCGGCGTCTTTTCCGCCAATGCGGACGGAGGGCTTGCCATTACCGACGTGCCGGAGCGCTGGCAGGCTCGCTGGGAAGACAATCTGAACGCCGCGCAGATCGCCGATCGCGGCGGGCTGGATTTCTTTCTCCCGATCGCGCGCTGGAAGGGTTTCGGCGGCAAGAATCGAGTACGCGAATGGTCCTTCGAGACCTTCACCTGGGCAGCGGGCCTTGCCTCCGTCACGCAACGGATCGGTCTTTTCATGACCGTTCATGTGCCGCTCGTGCATCCGCTCTATGCGGCGAAGGCGCTCGCGACCGTCGATCATATCAGCGGCGGCCGCGCAGGCCTCAACATCGTCTGCGGCTGGAACCCGAAGGAGTTCTCCATGTTCGGCGTGCCGCTGGTCGAGAAAGGTTATGACCAGGCGGACGAATGGCTTGAGATCATGGAACGGGCTTATACGTCGGACGCACCGTTCGACTATGACGGCACCTATTACAGGCTGAAGGATGTGGTGAGCCGACCCGCCAGCGTGCAATCGCCGCGGCCGGTCACCATGAACGCGGCTTTCGGCGGGCCGGGTCGGGATTTCGCGGCGAAGAATTGCGACTATCTCTTCACCACCTTCACCGAGCTTTCCGAAGCCGGCAAGCATGTCGAGGATATCAAGGGGCGGGCCGAACAGCTCGGCCGCGATATCGGCGCCTATACCGTCTGCCATGTCGTCTGCCGCGAAGGCCAGCAGGAGGCGGAGGATTATTACGAACGTTATGCCGTGACGCTTGCCGATCATGAGGCGGTCGATGCCCATATGGCTGGCAAGAAAGAATTCTCCCAGTCGCATGATACGCAAGCCTATGATCGCTACCGCAAGCGGTTTGCAGGCGGCGCGGGTGGCTATCCGCTGGTCGGCACGCCGGAAAAGATCGTCGAAGATATGATCGCCATTGCCGAACAGGGCTATTCCGGGATTGCCATGTCCTTCGTCAACTACACCTATGAACTGCCGTTCTTCTGCGACCGGGTCATGCCGCTCCTGAAGAAGGCGGGGCTGCGGGTCGAATGACAGCCTATGTCATTCACAACGAGGTCGACGTGCCACGCGGCGTGCCTTCCGGGAATTGCGCTAGTTCAACCGGTGACGGAACATCCAGGCGGCAACCGGCATGGTAGCCGCGGCGATCGCGACCAGGGCCAGCATGTCGGGAAAAAGCGCGTCGAGCCCGGCACCTTCGAGATAGACGCCGCGCGTGATGCTGATCGCATATTTCAGCGGATTGATCATCGTCGCATATTGCAGAACCTTCGGCATGTTGTCGGTCGGCGACATCAGGCCGGACAACAGCATAAAGGGCATCAGGAAGACGAAGCCGAGGATCATTGCCTGCTGCATATTGCCGGCAATGGAGGACAGGAATAGTCCAAAGCCGATGGCCGCCGCGAGGAAGAGGCTTAGCCCGAGATAGAGCGTCAGGAAAGAGCCGGCAAACGGGATGCGGAACCAGAACAAGGCCACCAGCAGGATCGTGGATGCTTGAGTTATACCGACGATCATCGACGGGACGGCCTTGCCGATCATGATCTCGGTCGGCGTGAAGGGTGCCACGAGCAGCTGATCGAAGGTTCCTTCCTCGCGCTCGCGCGCGACGGACATGGCGGTCAGCATCATCGTCATCAGCATGGTGATTGTGCCGATGAGCGATGGGACCATGCTCCAGCGCGTTTCCAGCTGCGGATTGTACCAGGCGCGCGTCGTCACCTGAACGGCATTGCCGGGAGTGCTCTTCTGGGCAAGCCAATCGGAGGTGAAGTCGCCAACGATGGTATTGGCATAGCCCTGCGCAATGCCGCTCGTATTGGAATTCCGGCCATCCGCGATGACCTGCACCGTGCCGGGGGCGCCGGCTTCCAATTGCCTCTCGAAATCATGCTCGACGACGATGATCAGCACGGCCTGCTTGGCATCGAGCAGCCTTATGGCCTGTCCCGTCTGCGGCAGCGTTGCCACCCTTTCGAAGATGCCGGATCCCTCGATCTTTGCAACCAGGTCTCTCGATGCCGTCGTCCTGTCCTGATCGACGAGCGCATAGGGAACCGTATTGAGGTCATAGGTGGCGGCATAGCCGAAGATCAGGCATTGCAGGATGGGCGGGACGACGATGCTTGCCCGGCTTCTCGGATCCTTCAGGATGACGAGGAGTTCCTTGCGGATGAGGGTTGCGATGCGCAGAAGCGATGCAATGAACATGGCTATGCGATCCTCTTGCGGGTCATGCGCACGGCAAGCGCCAGAAGTGCCGCGGCCATGCCGGTCAGCACGGCGGCATTGGGAAGGATGACGCTCCAGATATTGCCGGCGAGAAACAGGGTTTGCAGCAAGGTGACGAAGTACCGGCCAGGGAAAATATAGGTGATGATCTGCACGGCCCAGGGCATGCTCCTCGGATCGAACATGAAGCCCGAGAGCATCATTGCCGGCAGGAAAGTGGCGAGAACCGTTACCTGACTGGCGATGAACTGGTTCTTCGTGACCGAGGATATGGCAAGGCCGAGGCCAAGCGCCACCAGGAGGTAAAGCATGGAGACGACGGTCAGGATCAGCAGCGACCCTCGAAGCGGCACGCCGAAGAGCAGCCGGCTGCCGACGACGCAAAGGGCAAGCCCGGCGAGCCCCAGAAGAAAATAGGGGACGGTCTTGCCGAGCAGGATTTCGCTTGAGCGGACCGGCGTCACGAACAGCGCCTCGAAAGTACCGCGTTCCCATTCCCGCGCCATGACGAGCGCGGTCAGGAGCGCGCCGATCAGCGTCATGACGAGGACGACGAGGCCCGGGACGAGGAAATAGCTGCTGTCATTGGCTTCGTTGAACCAAAGCCGGGACTCGATGGTCACGCCGCTGCCGGCGGCCGCCCCTTTGCGGGACGCTTCCTTGGCATTCCAGACGCCGACCGCAGCTTCGGCGTAGCTCAGCGAAATGCGGGCGGTGTTGGCATCGCTGCCATTGACGACCACCTGCACTTCGCCTTTGCCCGAGGCCATGTTACGCGCGAAATCCGAGGGAATGCGCAGGATTACTCTCGCCTGCGATGATAGGAGCATTTTTTCGGCCTCGGCCATCGTCTTGACGGGCTTCGGCGAAAAATAGCTGGAGAGTTCGAAGGCCGAGGCCAGCCCGCGCGCCTCGGCCGAGTTCTCTTCCATGACGATCGCAACGGGAACATTCTTGACGTCCAGATTGATGCCGTATCCGAACAGGATCAGCAGCGCCACCGGCATGACGATGCCGATCGCGATGCTGCTCGGGTCGCGCAGGAGCTGCCAGGTCTCCTTGCGGATGAGCGCGCGGATACGGTGCAGGGATGCACGCAATCCGTGGCCAGGCCTGTCGACGGGCTCGTTCATGCCGCTTTCTCCGCCTGTTTGTGACGCTCCTGCTCGACGATCGCGATGAAGGCCTCCTCCATCGTTGCCGCCGCCTCGCCGCGTGTCCCGGCATGGGCGCGGATTTCGACCGGCGTTCCCTCGGCCAGGTTCTTGCCGGCATCAAGGATGATGATCCGGTCGCAATACTCGGCTTCTTCCATGAAATGCGTTGTCACGACGACGGTTACGCCCTGCTCGGACAGGGCGGTGATCCGGCCCCAGAATTGCCGCCGCGCCAGCGGGTCGGCGCCGCTTGTGGCTTCGTCGAGGAAGAGAATATCCGGCTCGTGCAGCAAGGCGGCGGCAAGCGCCAGCCGCTGCTTGAAGCCTCCGGGCAGCTGGCCGCTGGCCAGCCTGGAGAACTGGTCCAGTTCGAACTGGCTTTTCAAAGCGGCGATCCTGTCCTTCCTGTGTTTGCCGCGCAGTCCATAGGCGCTTGCGAAGAACTCCAGATTCTCGTCGACGCTGAGCTGTCCATAGAGCGAAAACTTCTGCGCGACATAGCCCAGCCGTTCTCGGGCCTTGGCACCTGCTCTCCGCAGATCGGAGCCGGCGACCATCAACGTGCCGCCGCTTGCGGGAAGCAGGCCGCAAAGCATTCGAAATGTGGTGCTTTTTCCTGCTCCGTTCGGGCCAAGCAGACCGTAGACCTCGCCCTTGCGGACGCTGAAGCTAACATGGTCGACGGCGGTGAAATCCCCGAACTTACGGACGAGGTCGTGAACCTCAACGACGGTTTCGGTGCCATTATGATCGTCCGATGGCTGACTGATATTTATCTTGCGCTCGGTATCTCCGGCAACGGCATCGAACAGCATCATGAAGGCGTCTTCGAAACGCGGCGCCACGCTTTCGGCGTCGAGCTCGGTGTCGTCCATTTGCAGCGGCGCGTCCTTTTGATCCGCCTTGCGCACGATCCTGACTCGGCCGGCTTCGGGGACGGCGTCGATAATGCCAGGCAGAGCGAAGAGGCGGGCCTGCAGGGACCTCGCCGGCATGTCCTGCGGTGTGGGCACCATGAAACAGCAGCCGTCAGCCTTCTTCGTTATGTCGGCAGGTGGTCCCTGATCGAGGATCTTTCCCGCATGCATGAGCACGGCGTGTTCGCAGCGTTCGGCCTCATCGAGATAGGAGGTTGCGACGATCACCGAGAGCCCGTCCTCCTGGACGAGCTTGAAGACGATTTCCCAGAGCTCGCGCCGCGACAGCGGATCGACGCCGACGGTGGGCTCGTCGAGCAGCAGCAGTTCGGGTGCCCGCACCAGCGTGCAGGCAAGGCCGAGCTTCTGCTTCATACCACCGGACAATTTTCCCGCCGGCCGTTCCCTGAAGCGCCCAAGCTGCGTCATCTCGAAGAGGCGGGGATAGGTTTCGTCGCGCTTCGACTGCGTCACGCCATGCAGGTCGGCGTAGAGATCGAGGTTCTCCTGAACGCTCAGATCTTCATAAAGGCCGAATTTCTGCGGCATATAGCCGATCCGATCCTGAACATGCTGCGGCTCCGCGGCGATATCAAAGCCGATTACTCGCAAACTGCCGCTATCGGGTGCGATGAGACCACATGCCAAGCGCAGCAACGTCGTCTTGCCGGCGCCGTCCGGGCCGACGAGCGCCGTCAGCGCGCCTTTGCGGACATCAAGCGAGACATCGGCGAGCGCTTCCACCGTTTCTCCGGTATCCCGATGAAACGTCTTGCGGACATTGCTTGCTATCATCGAGAGATCGCCGGCGCTCATGGCATCCTCATCCTATTGCTGCTTCGCGGTTGGCTGAGCCGTCTGTTCGCCGGCAAGCGGCCGGACGGTTGCCGGCATGCCCAGCCGCAGCATGTTGTCGGGGTCGTCGACGAAGATCCTGACCTCGTAGACAAGGCTCGTGCGCAATTCCTCCGTCTGCACCGATTTCGGCGTGAACTCGGCAACGGAGGAAATGAAGCCGATCCATCCCCCGATCGTTCGCCCCGGCAGGGAATCCACGGTGACGACGGCTTTCATGCCGGGGCGGAGCATCCCAAGCTGGGTTTCCGAGACATAGGCACGCACCCATTTCGGGCTGACGGTTGCAAGCGAGAAGGCAGCCCGCGTGGGAGACGCCATTTCGCCGGGTTCGATCAGCCTGGACTGCACGATCGCGTCGACGGGTGCTCTCAATTCGGCATCGGCAAGCTGTTGATGCAGAAGCGCGACATTGGCCTCAGCCGCATGCAGCTGCGCTTCCGCCTCCTCGATGTCCTCGACGCGCGAGCCGGCGACGAGCAGATCGAGCGCCTTCTGGTTTGCGATGACTTTGGCGTCGGCGACGGCGGCCGCCGAACGGGCTTCGTCCAGAGCCTGCTGGCTGACCGCGGCCTTGGGAGCAAGCGCATTCTGGCGTTCGAATTGGGCGCGGGCATTGACCGCCTCCGCCTTGGCGGATTCGACATTGGCGCGGGACTGGGCGATCTCCTCGGGGCGGCTGCCGTTTTTGAGGCGGGTGAGATTGGCGCGTTGGCTGGCAGCCTGTGCTTCCGCCTGGGCGACCTGCGGCTGGAGCCGGCTTGTGTCCAGCTTGGCGACGATCTGCTCTTTCTTGACTTGCGCGCCCTCTTCGACAAGGACTTCGGCCACACGTTCGCTGCCATTGAAGGCAAGGGTGAGTTGCCTGAAGTCGATATTTCCATAGAGAACGAGGTCGTTCGAGCCGCTATCCCGATGGAGATACCACCAGGCACCGCTCGCGACGGCGATCAACAGGATCAGGATGACGATGATACGCTGCATGCTTTGTCGAACTCCGAACGAGCGGTCGGCTCAGGTGAAACGAATGGTGACCGAGATCGATCCGGAACAGATTATAACACTTGTCAAATTCAAATTTCAAATTAATATTTGAATTAATGAAAGGCAGAGACAATGGCGAGAGGCAGTAGACGAGTGGCGCGGTCACGAGATCGGCAAGACGGTACGGCAACGCGCATAAGCTTGCTCGAAGCCGGCGGCGCCGTTTTTGCTGAATTCGGCTTCGACCGCGCGACCGCAAAGGAGATTGCCTTGCGCGCGGGGACGAACGCCGCCGCGGTCAATTATCATTTCGGCGGCATCGAGGCCTTATACGAAGACGTTCTCGCCGAGGCGCATCATCGCCTGATGAGTTACGACGTGCTTGCCCGCATGATTAGCACCGATATCGATCCGAAGGAGAAGCTGCGCCGGTTTATCGGTCTGCTGGTCAAGGTCGTCAGGACAGGGAATGAGAATTCATGGCCGGCCAAGGTGATCGTCCGTGAACTGATCGCGCCCACGCCTCATATCGACAAGCTTCGCCGTGAGGAGATCGAGCCCAAGAAGGCTTTGCTGTTTGGCGTCATCGCCCAGATCCTCGATATGGCACCGGATCATCCGCTCGTCGCTCAGGCCGCGCTTTCGACGATGGCGCCCTGTTTCATGCTTCTGGTGGCCGAGAAGCGCGTCTCCGAGATCATTCCGGCGCTTGGGCGGGATACGACCACGGATGAGGAACTGGCGGACCGGCTGGTTCGCTTTACGCTTGGCGGCCTCGCGCATCTTTCGTTGTCGGAGCAAGCGCCCCGATCATCGGATGCACCGAACTGATTTGTTCCTGGCGAAGGAAGAAGGCAGCCTCAGCCTTCGAAGCCGAACCGCTCGACATCGAAGTCGTCACCGTCATAGGCGTCGGCGTCCTGAATATCGGCCATGTCCTCATGCATCGGTATTGGCGCGCTGACGAGGCTCGGAAGCGTCATGTTGACTGCCGTGCCCGGCGGCTGCAACGCCCAGGCGACGATGGCCCCGGTCGACATGGCCCCGACGCCGCCGGATACTTCTTGCGCGGCGGAACTCGGTAGCTGTGCCATTGGCTGCATCTTTGCCATGGCGCTATCGGCCGTATTCTTCGCGTTGTTCGACACTACGAGTTTTCCGGCGTCGTTGCGTCCCACCACCAGGCTTGCCAGCACAACAGGTGGGACGGGTCTTTCAGGCGCCGCCGTTGGGATGACGACGATGCTTGTGGGGCGCCATGCCGGCAGCGGAACGGCATAGGCGGCCAGGTCGGCAAAGGGCTGCTCCTTGCTCTCTTCGGCCACGCGCTTGCCGAGCTGAGCCTCCAGCCCGTTCACAGCCCGGTTCCTGGGCGTCGGCAGCATGCTGGTCATAAGGCTGCTGTCGGGTACGCCGCTGCGAGACGCAGCCGGCGATCCGGCATCATCATCCTCATCGTCGACGGCCGCGATCTTGCTTGCCATCTGGGACGCGCGCTTCTTGGATTGCGCCATTGCCACCTGATAGCCTGGCAGCGGTCTGCCATCTGCCGGCACATGAAGCGTCTGTCCGTTCGGGAAAAGCCGCGCGAGTTCCGGGCGCGACATTCTTGGCCAGGCGCGAACCCTGCCGACATCCAGATGCACGAAGGGCGAGCCGGAGTTGGGATAGAAACCCACGCCGCCGATCTGCATCTGCATGGCGATCGCGCGCAAGCTCGCAAGCTTCACGCCGGGAATATAGAAATCCATCGCCTTGCCAAGCGTGTGCTGGCTGTGCTTTGCGACGCCGGAACTGCGCGAGCGGTTGCGCAGCATGCCGTTGGTCGAGGGAGAGCGGTAGGCCGAGACGACGTGAATGGTTTCCCGCGCACCGCTGCGTTGATAGACTTCCCAGACGAGATCGAGCAATTCCGGATCAATCCGGGTCGGTTCGTTCTTTCGCCAGTCGCGCAAGAAGCGGTTGATTTGGGCAAGACCCCTCGGATCATATTTGCCGTCGCGCTTGAAGGTAATCGTCGCTCTTTCCCCGGTATGGGTAAAGAAGAGCTTGAGCGCCCGGTCTTCCGCCGCAGCCGAGCCGGCAAAGGCGCCAAGCATCAGCATCGCGATCAGCGCCACCCGGCAAGCGACGAAGGAGGAAGCCATGGCGAAAGTTGTCGCCGAGATGGAAAAGATCGCGTGATGCACGGATACGACTTTCGCCCTTGCTAATAAACACAGAACTCAGAGGCGCCGCGCCCGCGGCATCGCTATACCTCCAATTATGGTCAACAAATCCCTAACGGACCGTTTATAGGCGGAAACGGCAAAATTTTGTTCTCTCAAGCATGTCGAGAGAGGCCGGCTTTCCTCTCAATGGATCGTCGCTTCGGAGATCTCGCGCTCGTCGTTGCAATGACGAGAAAAATCAACTAATGCATGTAGGTGTAGTCTTCTGAACGATAGAGATTAACCGGCTTTGCAAACGTTTTCGCGCGGGTTGCAAACTGCTTGCCAAGACAGCATCATCCGGCCCCATGAGTGGACAGAATCGATTTGCTCCCCCGTCCAGCGGGCAGCAAACTATTAGACGTAGCGACCTGTTGCGGCAGCTCCGGCGCGCCGGGCTGCGCCGTTTGACGACCATTGTCGCGCCCGCCGGCTACGGTAAGACTTTGCTCGCGGTCCAATGGTACGAGTTACTGAAGGAAGACGGGGTCAAGCTGTGCTGGGTGTCGCTCGATGCCGAGCATACGAACCAGGAAGCTTTCCTGCTCGCTCTGATCGATGCCCTGCAGACGCTTTCGAATGAGGACGGGGCGGACGCCGGCAACCTTCCGGCCGCAGCGCTTCTTTCCGTGCTCGGCACGCGCCTGCGCAAGATCGAGGAGCCGCTCGTCATCTTCCTCGACGACTATCACTTCGCTCAGACGGATGCGACCGAGGCCCTGATGGCAAAGATCCTTGCCGATCTTTCGCTCGAGCATGTCAAGCTGGTGCTGGTCAGCCGCAGCCCGCCGCGCTTTCCCCTGTCGGCCTTGCGGCTGCGCGGCGAATTCAAGCAGTTCGGTGTCGGCGAACTCGGCTTTTCCGATGCCGAAGCACGGGAGTTGTTCGAGGGCAAGGGCGCGCATCTGACCGAGGAGCAGGTCGGCTCCTTCAATCGCCGCACGGAGGGCTGGGCCGTCGCGCTGCAAATGGTAAGCCTGCTGGTCGCGGAATCGGAGGAAAGCGACACTATTCTCGCCTCCTTCGACGGCGGTGGCGCGGATATGGGCGCCTACCTTTCGGAGCAGGTGTTTGAACATCTGCCCGAGGATATCCGCCTGTTTCTGGTCGAGACCGCGGCCTTGCCGGCTTTCAATCAGCCGCTTCTCGAGGCGGTGCTGGAAAGTGACCTGCACGCGGGCTTGATCGAGCGACTGAACGAGTACGCCCTTCCGGTGACCTTGCTTGCCGGACCCGGCAACTGGATGCGGTTCCACCCGGTCTTCAACGAGTTTCTCAAAAGAACGGCCAGCCGCAGGGGTGTCGATGGCAACCGCTCCCTGAACCGCGCCGCACATTGGTTCGAGGCGCGCGCCGACATAGACCGCGCCGTCCACCATGCGCTTTTGGCGGGCGATGCCAATCTTGCGGCGCGCATTGTCGAAACCGCCGGCGGCTGGCGGCGCGTCTATGCCACCACGCGCGGCGGCGCAACGCTTTTCCAGGCCTTGAGCGGGCATGCCGCGGAGATCGATCTGGTCCGCTTTCCGCTCGCGACACTGGGGCTTTCGATTTTTCATGCCAAAGCGGCGCAGCTTGCCGCAGCCAATCATTACCTGGTCACGGCAGAGCGTGCCGCCGCCGGTGATCCGATCCTCGCGAAAGACCTGCGCGTCGTGCGCATTCTCCTTGCGCTTTATACGGATCACTGGGCGAGCTCGGCCGATCTTTCGGCATTGGAAGATGATTTGCAGCAGCCGGATGGCATGGAACTTATCCATAGGGCGCTGGCGCTCAACATGCTGTCCTACAATTTCCTCATCCGCGGCGAACTTGATCGGGCGCTGCATTACGGTCATCTCGCCATTCGCGCCTTTCGCGACGGCGGCGCCGATTTCGGTGCCATGCATCTCTACACGCATATCGGCCAGGCCTTCTTCCTGTCGGGCGATTGCGCGAGCGCGCTTGCCGCCTACGACGAATTGATCTGCGAGGCACAGACCAATATCGGACCCGGCAGCGATCTCGACGCGGTCGGCCAGGTCCTGAAGGCGGAAGTTTTATCGATGCGGGGCGAGGTGGAAGCCGCGGCCGGCATGCTGGAATGGGCGCTGCCGCATCTCGAACGCCACGATACATGGTTTGATCTTCTCGCCGCCGGCTTCATGGCCGAACAACGGGTCCTGCGCATGCATGGGGATTTCCTGGCAGCCCACGCCGCCATGGACCGCATTCGTGCGGCGGCGCGCCGACGCGGCTTCGATCGGCTTACCCGCCTGATCGATGGTGAGCGTGCCATGCTTCTCATGGCATCGGGTGATCTCGACCAGGCGATCCGGCACGCCGAGGCCAGTGGTTTTGGCTTACAGGCTATCGTTGCGGATCGCGCCAATCTGCTTTCCATCCATCTGCGCGGCGCGACGCCGGCAATTTTCTGGACGCGCGCCTATCTGGCGCTCGGCGAAATTTCCAAGGCGCGCGAGGTCTTCGACCAATTCAGAACGCGGCAGTCCCAGCGCCTGCATGTTCCGCGCGCCATCGAGCTTGCTCTCATCGAGATAGGGATTCTGCTTGCCGAGGACCGTACCGATCTGGCCGCCGCCCGCCTCTCCGATCTTGTGCTGACGATGCCGCTCGACGACTATCGGGCCTTGCTGCATCTCGATCATGCGGCGGGCCTTGGAGAGCTTCGCGCGCTTGCCAATCACCCGACAGTGGCAAACGTCACCCGCAAACGTCTCCAGTCTCTGCTCGTGGCTACAGAGACGATACAGGAGCCCGCCATTGCCGACGGCGGATCCGGCTTTACCGGCCGGGAACGCATGGTGCTGGAGTTGCTGAGTTCGGGGCTTTCCAACAAGGAAATCGGCCGGATGCTGGCGCTCTCCGACAACACGATCAAATTCCATCTGCGCAACATCTTTGCCAAGCTCAACGTCTCGACGCGGACGGCAGCCGTCACGGCAGCGCGTCAAAAGGGCATGCTCAATAAATAACCTACCCGAACGGGTGGGTTTCTGCATGAGCGCCCACCCATCGGGAAGGCTTTCGACGGACGAAAAAACACCTAATCTGCACTCGTGCGAATATTATAATGCGGGGTAGATTCGTGGTCGTCGTCGATCCGGTGACGCAGGAGATTATCGAGGGCAAACTGGCAGCCACCGTCGACGAGATGGGCGTGGTCATGGCCAGAACCTCGATGAGCCCGGTCATCTATGAGGTGCTTGATTTTGCCTGCGGCCTCCTGACGCCCGAAGGAGAGCTCGTGGCACAGATGAACGGCATCACGCTGTTCACCGGCACCTTCGGCACGCAGGTCAAGTCATTGATCGCACTCTATGGCGAAGATCTGGAAGATGGCGACATTCTCCTGACGAACGATCCCTATTCCGGCGGCACGCATGCCTGCGATTTTGCCATCGTCAAGCCGATCTTCTTCGAAGGACGGATTCTGGCCTATGCCATCAATGTTGCCCATTATCTTGACGTCGGCGGTTCGGTTCCCGGCTCGCTTGCGCCGAATGCCGTCTCCGTCTTTCAGGAAGGATTGCGGTTGCCGGGTGTGAAAGTGGTACGCAGCGACCGCTTCTCCGGAGAAGTCCTGCGCATCATCCGCGAAAATGTTCGTTTGCCCGACGTCGCGATCGGCGATCTCACAGCACAGGTGGCGACCGTTCGCGTTGCTGCCCGCCGCATGGCGGAATTGGCCCACAAATACGGAACCGACGTCGTAAAGGCCGCATTCGATCACCTCCTGACCGTGAGCGAAAGGCAGGCGCGCGCCGCTATCGCCGCGCTGCCCGACGGGGTCTATGAGGCGACTGACATTATCGATGGCGACGGCGTCACCACCGACCCCATCAGGGTCCAGGTGGCGGTCACGATCGCCGGCGATCGGCTGACGGCGGATTTCACCGGCTGCCCGCCGGCGGTCGTAGGGCCGATCAATTGCGCAGCGGGTGCGCTGCAATCGGCTGTTCGCACTATCTTCAAGGCGCTGGTGGCGCCGGAGGCGCCTTCCAACGAGGGCTGGTTCCGGCCGCTCACCGTCATCGCGCCGAAAGGTTCGGTTTTCACGGCGGAGAAGCCTTCTCCGACGGGTTGGTATTACGAAGGCTCGGTGCATGCCTCAGAGCTTGTCTGGAAGGCGCTTGCCAAGCTCATGCCCGAGCGCTTCTCCGCCGGTTCCTATACGAGCCTTTGCGTCGTCTACATCGCCGGCAAGGATGAGATGGGTGAGCCGTTCATCCATATCGAGCCGCAACACGGCGGCTGGGGGGCGAGCAAGGACGGCGACGGTGCCAATGCGCTGATCGCGCTGACCGATGGCGATACCTACAATTATTCCGTCGAGGTCATCGAAGCGCGCTTTCCGCTGCTCGTGCGACGCTATGCGCTGAATGTCGAGGGGGGATCGGGCGCCGGTCGCCGCCGCGGCGGTTTCGGCGTCATCCGCGACTACGAGATTCTTGGAGACGGCGTATCAGCCTATTGCAGCTTCGGGCGGACGGACACGCCGCCTTGGGGCATCGAAGGAGGCAAGCCCGGCAGCATCAATCTCCTGCAGGTGGAGGATGGCGGCAAGGTCAGCAATTTTGGCCGCGAGCCGCATATCGGGCTGAACAGCGGCGATCTCGTGCGCATCATCACCGGCGGCGGTGGCGGCTGGGGCGAGCCTAGCGCACGCGAGCCGGAGCGCGTCCGCCGCGATATCGAAGACGGCTACATCACCCGCGAGGCGGCCCGCAGCCACTACGGGTATGAAGAGAGGATGGCGGGATGATCAGACTGGCGACGGATGTAGGCGGTACGTTCACCGACCTCGTCGGTTATGATGAGCGCACGGGCGAGATCTTCACCGCCAAGAGCCTGACGACCGTTCACGATCAATCCGAAGGCGTTCTTGCGGCGATCGAACTTGCCGAGAAGAAGGACGGGCTTTCGACGCGCGATGTCATCTTCTTCGCCCATGGCGGAACGACCGTCATCAACGCGATCACCGAGCGCAAGGGCGTCAGGACGGCGCTGGTGACGACAGCCGGTTTTCGCGACGTATTGGAAATCGGCCGCGGCAATCGCCCCGATCTTTATAATCTCCAGTTCAAAAGCCCCGAACCCTTCGTGCCCCGCAGCCTGCGCTTCGAGGTGCGCGAGCGCATGGATGCCAAGGGCCGGGTGCTGACGCCCATTGAGCTTGGTGATGTCGAGGCGATCATCCGCGAGTGCCGCGCCCGCAAGGTCGAGGCGGTGGCCGTGATCTTCCTCCACAGCTACGTCAATCCCGAGCACGAAATCGCCTGCGCCAACGCGATTGCCGAGGCGCTGCCGGAGGTGACGGTCTGCGCCAGCCATGAGGTATCGCGTCAATGGCGGGAATATGAGCGCTCCAATACGGCGGTGCTCAACGCCTATGTGCAGCCGATCATCAAGCGCTATTTCGCCCGGCTCGAAAGCGCGTTGATGGAGCGCGATCTCACCTGCCCCTATTATGCGATGCAGTCGAATGGCGGCATCTCCACCTTCGATCAGGCGCAGATGAGCCCGTTGACGCTTGTCGAATCCGGTCCTGCCGGTGGCGTTGCGGGTGCTGCGCGTATCGGTGCCGTGATGGCTGAATCGGAAGTGCTGTCGCTCGATGTCGGCGGCACGACGGCAAAATGTTCCCTGATTCACGACAGCCGGCCGACGCTCGACAGTGAATACAAGCTTGAGCATACCCGCATCGCGCCCGGTTATCCGGTGCAGGTCCCGGTGGTCGATATCGTTGAGATCGGTGCCGGCGGCGGATCCATCGCCCGCATCGACGAGCGCGGCGCGCTCTGCGTCGGACCGGAAAGCGCCGGCTCGACCCCAGGCCCGGCCTGCTACGGAAGAGGCGGCGACAAGCCGACCCTTTCCGACGCCTTGCTGACGCTCGGCATTTTCGATCCGGCGAGCTTTGCCGGCGGGCAGATGCAGCTCGACAAATCCAAGGCCGCCGCCGCGATTGCGACGATTGCCACGCCGATGGACCTGTCGGTCGAAGATGCAGCGCTTGCCATCGTCAAGATCGCCCATGCCTCGATGATCAATGCGCTGAAGCTCGTGACGGTTCAGCGCGGGCACGATCCGCGCGACGCCGCTTTCGTCATTTCCGGCGGCGCCGGTCCTGCGCTTGCCGCCGGTCTCGGGCGCGATCTCGGGGTGAAGGTGACTGTCGTGCCGCCGCATCCCGGCATCTTTTCGGCCTGGGGCATGCTGGCGGCCGAGCCGCGAGCCGATTTCCGCAGCACCTGGTTTGCGCCTCTCGAGGCAGATGCCGTCAGCAATCTCAAGCGCCGGTTCGACGAGCTGAAACGGGATGCGGTCAGATATTTCTCCAAGGGCGATGCGGCCGAGATCCGCTACGTCTGCCGCGTCGAGGCGCGGTATCGCGGCCAGGAACACGGCGTCTTCGCCCTGTTCGAAATGGACGACGACGCTGAAAGCTTTGCGGAACGGTTCCATGCTGCACACGAGCGCGCCTATACTTTCCGCCTGTCCGTTTCGCCGGTCGAAATCACGATGATTCATCTCGAGGCCGTGCTCCACGGTCCCGTCATCGCCATCCCGAAACTCGATCGAAACGGCCGTTCGCTGGAGGCGGCCCTCAAGGGGCATCGCAAAGTCTATTTCGGCGGCGCGGTCGGCTGGGTATCCTGCCCCGTCTACGAACGCACGAAACTGCCCGCTTCCGAGAAGATCGCCGGCCCGCTCCTCATCGAGGAGGCGACGGCAACGTCGCTGGTGGCGGCCGGACAGGAACTTGAAGTGAGCAGGGAGGGGCTGCTGCTCATCCGCGAAAGCGATGGGAGAAGCGTCTGATATGGCGATTGCGATCAGTCTCGACCATATCGTCAGAAGTTTCGGGCCGATGCGCGCCGTCGACGACGTGACGCTCGACATTAGGGCAGGGGAGTTCTTTACGCTGCTCGGCTCGTCCGGCTGCGGTAAGAGCTCGCTTTTGAAGCTGGTCGGCGGTTTCGACAAGCCGACTTCGGGCCGCGTGTTTTTCGACGGAAAGGATATGGCCGGCGTTCCGGCCAATCGTCGGCCGGTCAATACGGTTTTCCAATCGCTCGGGCTCTTTCCGCATATGAATGTCGCGCAGAATGTCGGCTATGGGCTGAAGTTGCGTGGGCTTGCCGGTGCCGGGCTGAAGTCCAAGGTCGAGAATGCTTTGGATCTTGTCGAGCTTTCCGGCTTTGCCGATCGCGACGTCAATCTCCTTTCAGGCGGCCAGCGCCAGCGCGTGGCGCTCGCCCGCGCGCTCGTCATGGAGCCGGGCATCCTCCTCCTCGATGAACCGCTGACCGGACTTGACGAACGGTTGCGCCAGCAGATGCGTGACGAATTCGGGCGGCTCCACAAGCGCACCGGCGCGACCTTCATTCTCGTTACCCACAATCAGGACGAGGCGCTCAGCCTTTCCGATCGCATGGCCGTCATGCACAAGGGACGGATTGAGCAGACCGATGTGCCGGCGCGCTTCTTCGAGGCGCCGGCCAATGCTTTCGTTGCGCGCTTTGTCGGGATCGATACGCTTCTGAAGCCTGAAAACATTGCCATTTCCGGCGACAAGGCCATCGCTACCATTGCTGGCCAACGGCTGAGCGCGACTTTTTCGGGGGTTGCGCCGTCGTCCGACGCCCTGGTCGCAATCCGCCCCGACCGAATTGAGCTTGTCCCGGCTGGCGCGATAGCGGCCGAAACAATTGAACTTAAGGTTGTCGAAAGTATCTATCGCGGACTCAGCCATGACGTTACGCTCGCTTTCGCCGACAGCCAGCGTGTGGTGCTGACGACCAGCGCGGACGCGACCCCGCCCTTGCCGGGCGAAAGCGTGCGCGTGCGTCTGAAGCCGGGTGCCGCGCTCCTGATTGATCGTTCCGGAATACCGGCCTTGGCTGCAGGCGATGAGTAGAACCCGAATAGCTGAAACAAGCGAAAAAAGAGGGAAGGGAATGATACGATGAACAGAGATAGAGATCTCGCCTCCTCCGCCTTGAGGAGCAACATGCAGCGCCGTGACATGCTCAAACTGATGGGCGCGGGCGCGGCTGCGTTCTCCCTTGGTGGATTGGCCGCGACGCGGGCCATGGCCGATGACGCAACGGTTGCATTCTGGGCCACGGCCACGCTCGACATCGGCGAAAAATGGCAGGAATTTGCGCGCCAGAGCGGCGTTGCGCCTGAATTCACTGATAACGGCAACGATGTCGGCCCGGTCGTCGCGCGCCTTGCCGCCGGCAATGCCAACGACCTTTTCGATGTCGGCGGCTTTCAGGGCGGCGCCGAAAGGGAGCTTGCCAAGCAGGGCCTGATTACGCCCTGGGACGTTTCCAAGATCCCGAATTTCGCCGGCATCTGGCAATGGGCCAAGGATATCCCGACCTTGACCTATGAAGGCAAGCAATACGGCATCCCGACCGTCGTCAACGCCGACTCCATCATCTACCGCCCAGACAAGCTCGGCAAGGTCGACAGCTACGGCGTCATCTTCGATCCGAAGCTCAAGGGCCGGGTCGCGATGGAAGATGCCTGGATCAACAGCGCCATCTTCACGGCCATCTATCTCAAGGAAGCCGAAAACAAGCCGATCAAGGAGCCGGGCAACCTGACGGAATCCGAGCTCGGCCTCGTCATGGAATTCCTGATCAAGCACAAGAAGGACGGGCAGTTCCGAACCTTCTGGAACGGTTGGGAGCAGGGCGTGCAGTTGGTGGCGAACGAAGAGGTCGATGCCATGACCGGCTGGGAACCAATCGTCTATGAAGGCCGCAAGCGTGGGCTTCAGGTGGAATATGCCGTTCCCGTCGAAGGCTATGAAGGCTGGGGCAATAATACGGTGTTGCTCAAGGGTGCCGCGGAGCGTGGCAAGGCCGAGGCTGCCCACAAATTCGTCGATGCATTGCTTGCCGGCCTCTATGGCTGCGAGTTGGGCAAGGCGCGCGGCTATCTCGTGCCGACCGACAACAACCTCGCTTTCGCCAAGGCGCATCCCGACGAATACAAGGCGGACGACGTCGCCAAGCTCGCCGACCATGTGAAGGCCAAGTTCTCCGGAAAGGTCTACTGGCAGAATTGCCGTCCGGACAATTTCCAACTCTACGAGGAGTGGTGGCAGAAGCTGCGCAACGCCTGATGTAATGCGATGGACCGGGGCTGGCTGTCCAAGGACAGGCCGGCCCCGAACCAATGGGATCAACGCCGACAGAAGGAGGAATAGACCATGAAGACATCAGTTCTATTGCTGGCTGCTCCGCTTGCGGCGATCCTCGTGCTCGGCCTTGCGCCGCTGGTCCTGGTCGTGGTCTGGAGCTTTTGCGCCTGGGACTCGGCAACCTATTGGATCAAGCCGGAATTCAGCGTCGCCGCCTATGGCGCCATTTTGGAGGCGGGTCGCTGGAGCGTGTTTCTGTCGACCCTAGGCAAAGCGTTTCTGACCGCCAGCATTTGCCTCGTCATCGCCTATCCCACCGCCTACGCGATGTATTTCCTCGCCGGGCGCACGCTGTCGGTCGTTCTCGCCGCCCTTCTGACCATTCCGTTTTTCACATCCTATCTCATTCGCTCCTTTTCGTGGCGGCTGCTGCTTGGCCGCACCGGCGTCATCAACACGCTGCTTCAACAGGCCGGCATTACCGACGCGCCGCTCGACTGGCTGCTGTTCAGCGACTTTGCCGTCATCGTCGGGCTCGTCGCCTCCTATCTGCCGTTCGCCACCTTCCCCGTGCTGCTGTCGATGCGCCGCGTCGATCCGATCGCGCTGGCGGCATCGCGCGATCTCGGCGCCGGCTTCTGGACGATGGCGCGCACCGTGCTGCTGCCGCTGACCTATTCCGGCGTTTTCGCCGGGTTCCTGTTCGTCTTCGTCATGGTTGCCGGGTCGTCCACCGAGGTGCAGATGCTCGGCGGCGCCGGCGCATCGATCGTGTCCGTGATGATCAACGACGTCATGCGCGTCGCCAATTTCCCGCTGGCCTTTGCGATCTCGACGCTCATGCTTGTGATTGTCTTCGGACTGGTGCTGATCGGAGACGCCATATTCGGCCTCTCCTCGCTGTTCGAGGAGCGTGGCCAATGATCGTCAGGGAGGGAACGACGCCGCGCATCGTTATCTGGACACTGACCATAATCGGTCTCGCCGTGATCTATGCGCCGCCGCTCTATCTGCTCGGAGTCTCCTTCAATCCGGCGCTGCAGCCTGGCCTGCCGCATTTTTCCGACATCACATTGAAATGGTATTTCGCGCTCGGGGCGGAAAGTGCCCTTGTCGCCGCGCTCGGCCAATCGATCATGATTGCGCTTGCGACAGCTGCCATCGCGACTTTGCTCTCGCTTGGCGCGGCGCTGGCCCATCGCGAGCTGTACCGCGGCCGTGGCCTGTGGTTCCTGACGGTGCTTCTGCCGATGTTCGTACCGGGGGTCATCCAGGGACTGGCGCTATCGACCGTTATCAGCCGCGCCGGCGTGAAGGCATCGGCGCTGACCGTCATTGCCGGTCATCTGCTGTGGGCAATGCCCTTCGCCTTCATCGTCATCCTGACAAGCTTTGCCGCCGTCAAGCGGACCTATCTGATGGCGGCGGATGATCTTGGTGCGAGCCGCCTCCGACAATTCCTGGATATTACCCTGCCGTTGATCCGCCCGGGCCTCGTCAGCGCCTTCATCTTTTCGTTCCTTCTGTCCCTCAACGAGTTTACGCGCGCCTTCTATCTGGCCGGTCGCCAAAACACGTTGCCGGTGGTGCTGTTCGGCAAGATGAATGCCGGCGCTTCGCCAACGATTTACGCCATGTCCGGCGCAATCTTTCTAGTCTCCAGCGTTTGCGTGGTGGTCGTGGCACTGCGTTCGCTGCTCATGCAACGCGAAGCGGGTTGATCGATATGAAAAAGCAACTGACGGACCACACACTCCGCCGGCCCCTAGCCCTCCATGAACGGGAGTATAGAGGATGAAACAAGAGTCCAAGCTGATGGCGCTGATCCGCGCTGGAAAAAGACAGGAAGCGTTTGACATGATCGAGCGGCTGAAAGCGGTCACGCAATCGTTGCCGACATCGATCAAGGTGGATCGCACAGGTGCCGTGACCTATTACAAAGGAAACCGCTGCTTTGTAAGAAACCTGCAAGGCCGGTGGGAACTTGCGCCGAAGAAAAAGTAGATCGCCGCCTTACGCGTTATGGCGTCGGCCTCACGGCCCGATCAGGCCGGAGAAATGACAGCCTTCTGTCACCGCGATGGCGGCGGATGCCGTGATCAGAGGCGGGACAGCTATTCGGGAGCGGCGTGTGGCGACGATCAAGAAAGTAATGAGAACTTTATCAAGTATCTAATATAATTAAGCTGTAATAATATTAGAAATTATCTTATTTAGAAATATAAAATTAACGGCCAAAGTCTAAGGTCTCCTCGACCGTCATCGCATAGATGACGGCCGATTGCAGGAGACAGGACCATGTATCGTGTTTCTCATTTCGGCAGGGGCAAGGAGGGAGCAGCAGCGGTCGAATTCGCTTTAATTGCGCCGCTTTTTTTCCTGCTGCTTCTCACATTGGTTGCCTTCGGCATCTATCTCGCCGCAGCCCATTCCCTGCAGCAGCTGACGGCCGATGCCGCGCGGACCGCGATCGCCGGGTTGTCGTCCGATGAGCGAAGCCAGCTGGTTCAGGACTTCGTCACCCGCTCGACGATCAACGACGCCTTCATCGACAAGAGCAAGTTGACGGTTACCGTCGCGACGGACCCGACCAATGCCAATCAGTTCACCGTGAGCGCCGCCTACGACGCATCCGATCTACCGATTTGGAACCTCTACACTTTCGCGATGCCGGATTCCACCATCCATCGCTATTCGACCATCCGGCTGGGAGGTCTCTGATGAAGGGGCTTCTCGGTCGGCTCGCCGCCTTGGCGGACAGGCGGGGAAATGTCGCGGTGACCACCGCGCTTGTCTCTCCCTTGATCCTTTACTGCCTCGGCCTCGGTATTGATTACGGCATGATGACGCTGCAGCAGCGGCGCCTGCAGCAGCTGAGCGATATTGGCGCGATCACGGCCGCCGCCGATATCGCAAATGCCCAAAGCGCGCTCCTGACCAATCTTCAAAGCAACGGCACGACGGCCGCGGTCGCGTCGGGCAGCGGCTATATGACGACCAGCGGGCAGATTACGGCTACGGCAGCCACTTCAGGCCAATATGAAACCTTGGGCAACATGGTTCTGGGGTCCTATAAGGCGGACACATCCGTGGCACCTGAAAGCCGCTTCACCTCGGGAACGTCCCCGTCCGATTCGGTAAAGGTCACGCTTACCCAGAAGGCCGTCATGCCTTTTGCCTCCGCTTTTGCCGACCCGCTGACCTTGAGCGCCACGGGCACTGCTTCCAGCGAGCGTCTGGCGGCTTTTTCTGTCGGGTCGCGGCTGGCAAGCCTTAATGGCGGCATTCTAAACAAGTTCCTGGGTTCTCTCCTTGGAACGCAGATCTCTCTCAATTTGGTTGACTATCAGTCGCTCATCAGCGCGAAGGTAAACCTCTTGAGCTTCCTCAATCTGTTGGCGGCGGATCTCAAGCTGACTGGGGTAAGCTACAATCAGCTCCTGGCGACCGATGTCACCTATGACAAGATTCTCGGCGCGCTTGGCAAATCGTCCAATCTTTCACCCGCGGTCGTCACCATCATCAACAATCTGGGCAAGACGCTGGGGACCACGAAGCTGACCGTCAAGCTGCAGGATATTGTGAACCTCGGTCCTCTGGGTAAGGATGTCGTCGGAACCGCGCCCAACCTGACCTCCACGATCAGCGTGATGGACCTGATCTCCGCAACTGCGATGGCGGCCAACCAACAAAGGCAGATCGCTGTCGATCTCGGGGCTACCGTGCCCGGCCTTACGACGGCGAAGATGACGCTGGCGATTGGAGAGATCGCACAACAAACGCCGGCTGCCGCAGTAGGTGCGCCGGGCACCATCGTTCGCACACCGCAGGTGCGCGCGGCAATCGAGGTTTCGGTCACTGGTCTGTCCCTGATTGCGGGATTAAAGATCAGGGTGCCGCTTTATGTCGAAATCGCGCCCGCCGAGGCCAAGCTTGCCTCGATCAGCTGTGTCGGCGGCAGCATGCCGAACGCCGTCGTTGGGATCGACGCCGTGCCCGGCGTGGCGGAGATCGCGCTTGGAGACGTCGATACCTCGGCCTTCGTGAATTTCGGTTCCAAGCCGCGAGTTACTCCAGCGGCGATCATCGATTCCTTGCTTCTGAAAGTGATCGCAAGCGCACAGGTCGATGTCGCCAATATGAGCCCGACACGCGTGACCTTTCAGCCCTCGGAAATTTCCGCCGGCACCGTCAAGACCGTTTCGACAAGCACTATCCTGACCTCGGCCGTCCAATCACTTTTGAAAAACGCCAACATCAGCATCCAGGTGCTCATTCTGACCCTTGGCACGCCGAGCGCGGTGCTGGGAGCCGTCGCCGATACGCTGTCTGCCGTCACCGCCCCGGTCGACCAGCTCCTCTACAATCTGCTCGGAGTGCTTGGCGTCGGTGTCGGTCAGGCCGACATAAGGGTGACGGATGCGCGCTGCATGCAGCCTGTACTCGTCCAATGACGGTTCGGCGCAGTCGATCCATGTGGCGGATCCCGCATTCTTTCGGTGCAAGCACGGAAATGCGTCAGTCTCAACCGGGCAATGCTGCCAAAGCGCGTTGTGATTAGGAATTGGTGCCCGGCAGGCTGTAGGCCTGCTGAAAATAGCGTCGGAAGGCAAGCATCGGCGGGCTGAATTCGACATTGGCGCGCCAGGCGAGACCCACATCCATCGGCGGAACCGGATCCTGGATGTTCACGGTCTCGATGCGCCGCCCCTCGAGCGACCAGGGGCGATGCACCATATCCGAAAGGATGGCGACACCGAGCCCGTTTGCTACCATCGACCTGACAGCCTCGATCGAACTGGTCCTCAAGAGCACGTTCGGCTGATAGGAGCTTCGGCTCCAGTACCGCAAGGAAGAATGGGCTGCTTCGTCGACCGTCAGCATGATGTAGGGCTCCTCGGCGATCTCACGCAGGCCGATACCGTCGCGGCGCTGCAGGTCGTGACCCGCCGGAAGCCAAAGGCGCCTAACAGAGCTCAAAAGTGTTTCGGTTGCCAGCATCGGGTTGAGAATGTTCGAGGTCAGCAGCACCGAAATGTCGTAGCGATTGCTGAGCAGGCCCTCCTCGATCGATTCGCGATTGACCTCGTAGAGCTGGATTTTCAGCTTCGGATAGAGACGGCGGATACGCTCGATGTGAAGCGGCAGGAAATAGCCGATGACGGTATAGGTTGCGGCGACGACAAGCTCTCCCTCGATGTCGCTGCTGACGAGATTGAGATGGGTCGCCTCGTCGACCTTGGCCAGAATTTCATAGGCGTGAGACAGGAATTGCCGCCCGGCCGTCGTCAGCTCCATCCCTTGGGGCGTGCGGTTGAATAGCGACACGCCGACTGTCAATTCGAGATCCTTAATCGCGGCGGTAACGGCGGATTGTGAGATCGACAGGCTGACGGCCGCATGCGAGATCTGACCATATTCGGCCGTTGCAACGAAATAGCGAAGCTGCCGCAGGCTCAGGCTCATAACGTCTCCCATCTATTTATCAGAAAACCGCTGCATCGAATCAGATCTGGCAGATCTAAGACGAGCAAGTTCTCGGCTTAATTTTGCGCGATAACTCTATCATATTGATAAATACCAATAATTATTGATGCCATTTTAGGCGATGATATCAATTTATCAGATAATGATGCTTTGAAAATTGTATTTTTCAAGAGACGCCTTTCTCTCTAGCGTCTTCACATCGGTCCTGATTGGAGCGCACATATCTGAGGGAATGCATGAAGGAAGCTGTCGACATCAACTGCGACATGGGGGAGGCCTTCGGGCGATGGCGGATCGGCGACGCGCATGACGAGGAGCTCATTTCGCTCATCAGTTCCGCCAATATCGCGACCGGCTTTCATGCCGGCGATCCCAATCTGATGGATGAGACCGTGCGGATGGCCGCCGCCCACGGCGTCGGCGTCGGAGCTCATCCCGGCTATAACGATCTCCAGGGCTTCGGGCGGCGCAAGATCAACGGCACCAGCCGCGAGATTATCAACGATCTGATCTATCAGGTCGGCGCGCTGAGGGAATTCGCCAGACGCCACGGCGTGCCCGTCCAGCATGTGAAGCCGCACGGCGCCCTCTATATGGAACTGGCGGCGAACACGGATCTTTCGCAGATATTCATACAATATATGCGCACGGCGGCGCCGAATATGTCCGTCTTCTGCATGGACGGTTCGGCGACCTGCCTTGCCGCCGAGGAGGCCGGCCAGCCCGTCGTCCGCGAGTTCTATGCCGATCGCGACTATGGCGATGCGGGCTGGATCGTCTTTACCAGGGATGCGGGTCGTCCCGATCCCAAGGCAATTGCCCGCAAGGTGATCAGGGCCTGCACGGAAGGTGTCGTGCGCACCGTCACTGGTGCCGATATTCCGATCGCCTTCGATTCCATCTGTTTTCATTCCGATACTTTGGGTGCGCTCGACATCGTGCGCCACATGCGCGAGGCCCTCGTTGCCGAGGGCATCAGAATTGCACCCGTTTCACAGATTTTGAACAGCGACGCAGCGCGGAGGTCCCATGAGCAGGCTTGAGATCAGATCACCCCTTCCGGGAACCTTCTACAGGGCCTCCTCTCCCGACACGCCGCCCTTCAAGGCCGAGGGCGATGCCGTCGCCGCCGGCGATACGATCGGCCTCATCGAGGTCATGAAGACCTTTCAGCAGATCCCGGCCGGGCTCGACGGCAAGAACATCACCTTCCTCGTCGACAATGAGGAGCCCGTCATGGCCGGCCAGATCATCGCGGAGGTGGATCCATGACGATCCGTTCGGTTCTGGTTGCCAATCGCGGCGAGATCGCCGTCAGGATCATAAAGGCCGCCAAGGCGCTCGGCATTCGCACTGTGCAGGTCCATAGCGCGGCGGATGCCGACATGCTCGCGGTGAAAATGGCGGACGAAGCGATCGATATCGGCTCGCCGGCTCCAAAGAAATCCTATCTGAACATCGAAGCCATCGTCTCGGCAGCGCGTTCGGCTGGCGTGGATGCCGTTCATCCCGGATATGGGTTTCTGTCTGAAAACGGAGATTTCGCCGATGCCGTCGAGACGGCGGGCATGATCTTCATCGGGCCGAGCGGCGAGGCTATCCGATTGCTGGGCGACAAGGTGGCGGCGCGCGCGATTGCGGCCCGCGCCGGCGTGCCAACGGTGCCGGGAAGCGACGGCCGCGTGGCCGATATCGCGGCTGCCGAGGCAATTGCCGAGCGCACCGGTTTTCCAGTCATGATCAAGGCCGCAGCAGGCGGCGGCGGGCGTGGCATCCGCATCGTTCAGTCACCCTCCGAACTTCGGGAGCAGTTTCCGCTCGCCTCGGCGGAGGCGGCCGCCGCTTTCGGCGATGGCGGCCTCTACATGGAGAAGGTCATTGCCCGCGCCCGTCATATCGAGGTGCAGATCTTTGGTGACGGACAGAACTTCGTACATTGTTTCGAGCGCGAGTGCTCGCTGCAGCGTCGTCGCCAGAAGGTCTGGGAGGAAGCGCAGGCCTTCCAGTTGCCCGATGACGTCAGGCAGCGGCTGTGCGCCAGCGCCGTAGCGCTTGCCGCCGAAGTCGGCTATCGCGGGGCGGGCACGGTCGAATATCTCTACGACGAGGATAGCAGGCAGTTCTATTTCATCGAAGTGAACACGCGCATCCAGGTCGAGCATCCGGTGACCGAGATGATTACCGGCATCGATCTGGTGCAGGAAATGTTCAAGGTCGCGGGCGGCGCTCCCCTGTCGCTGTCGCAGTCCGATATTCGGGTGCGTGGTCACGCCATCGAGTGCCGGATCAATGCCGAGGATCCGGCCAAGGGCTTTCTGCCTGCGCCCGGTACGGTGACGAGGCTGTCTATTCCGGAAGGCGAGGGCATCCGTTTCGATACGATGCTTTACGCCGGCTATACCGTGCCGCCCTTCTACGATTCGCTTCTCGGCAAGCTGATTGTCTGGGCAGAAGATCGCAATGCCTGCCTCGACAGGCTGGCCGCCGCCCTTTCCAACCTGACGATCGAGGGGCTGCCGACGACGATCCCCCTACACCTCGCGCTTGCCCGCGACCCGTCGGTGCGCAAGGGCGCATTCCACACGCGTTTTCTCGAATCCTGGCTGGAGACCGATTTTTCCGCGGTTGACGGCATGTCAGCGGAGGTTGCCTGATGCCTGCTCGCTTTACATTCGGAGGTGACGAACATCTCTTCGTCGAATGCAGCGACGAGATGTCCCTCGAAGCTTTCTTCAAAAGCCTGTCGATGGCCAAGGGGGTGCGCGAGAGCGCCATCAAGGGCGTAACGGAAATCTGCCCCGCCAATGCTTCCTTTCAGATCAAGTTCGATCCGGACCTGATCAAGCCGGACGATCTCCTGCGCGAAGTCAAGGCAATC
Source organism: Rhizobium sp. KNZ2-6A (assembly GCF_056755475.1). Taxonomy (NCBI): domain Bacteria; kingdom Pseudomonadati; phylum Pseudomonadota; class Alphaproteobacteria; order Hyphomicrobiales; family Rhizobiaceae; genus Rhizobium; species Rhizobium sp. KNZ2-6A. Next base: position 58,567 of record NZ_JBNDIC010000024.1, read on the forward strand.
GAGGGAGCGGCCGAAAAGGCGGAACCCGTCATTACCACCCGCATCGTCGAAATCCCGGTCTTCTACAACGATCCGTGGACACATGAGACGCTGATGCGCTTCCGCGAACGGCATCAGGAGCCGTCGGGCACCGATCTCGACTATGCCGCTGGGATTAACGGCTATGGAGCGGTCGAGGATTTCATCTCGGCCCATGCCGGATCGCCATGGTTCGTTTCCATGGTCGGCTTCGTTGCCGGCCTGCCGTTCATGTATCAGATGGTGGAACGGCAGCGGCAGATCGAAGTGCCGAAATATCTGCGTCCGCGCACCGACACGCCACGGTTGACGGTGGGACATGGCGGCTGCTTCGGCTGCATCTATTCGGTACGCGGCGCAGGCGGCTACCAGATGTTCGGCATCACGCCGATGCCGATCTTCGATCCCACGCAATCGACGAGCTATCTGCGCGATTTCATGGTGTTCTTCCGCCCCGGCGACATCGTGAAATTCCGGCCGATCGATCGCGACGGCTATGACCAGGCGGTCGAAGATGTCGACAAGGGACGCTTCGCGCCGCCGATCCGCGAGGTCAAATTCGATCTCAGGCAATACCAGGCCGATATCGACGGCTACAACGCCAAGCTGGAGGGCGCGCTGCATGGCCATTAAGGTTCTTCATCACGGCCTTTCGACCACCGTTCAGGATCTTGGGCGGCCCGGCTACTTCCATCTCGGCATTCCCATCGGCGGCGCCATGGATCGCTACGCCATGCGGGCGGCAAATCTTCTCGTCGGCAATGACGAGGGTGCCGCCGGGCTTGAGGCCGTCTTCATGGGGCCGAAGCTCGAATTTGTCGACGATGCGCTGATTGCGGTCACCGGTGCCGACATGCCCGTCAGGATCGGCGGTGAACCCCAGCCGGGCTGGACAGCGCTCAAGGTCAGGGCAGGGCAGACGGTAAGCTTCGACTTCCTGAAATCGGGTGCGCGGATCTGCATTGCGGTATCGGGCGGCATCGACGTCCCGCAAGCGCTCGGCAGTCGGTCGACCTATGCGATCGGCGCTCTCGGCGGCTTCAAAGGCAGACCCATCGCTGCTGGAGACGAGCTTCCTGTCGGTTCCGGCTCCATGGCAAGCGCGGGCCGATCCGTTGCCGAAGAGTTGCGCCGCAAGCCCGGCACCCCGGCCGAACTCAGGGTCTTGCCAGGCCTCTACTGGGACCGGCTGACCGAGGAGACGAAGAGCAACTTCTTTGCCGACCAATGGAAGGTGGCGCCGGAGGCCGATCGCATGGGGTATCGCTTCCGCGGTGGCCGCAAGCTCGAATTCGTCGAGCGCAAGCAGCCCTTCGGCGCGGGCTCAGATCCCTCCAACATCGTCGACAGCTGCTATCCCTATGGCTCGATCCAGGTGCCCGGTGGGACGGAACCGATCATCCTGCATCGCGATGCCGTTTCCGGCGGTGGTTACTTCATGCTGGGAACGGTGATCTCGGCCGACATGGACCTGATCGCGCAATTGCAGCCGCATACACCGACACAGTTCGCGGAGGTCACGATGGATGAGGCGCTGGCGGCGCGCGGGGACCGGCAGGCCTTGCTTGCACGCCTCCGTGCGGCTCTGGCATAAAGGGTCAAACAGATGGCCGCCTTCTCGCTCTCTCGCTTTCCGAATAGACAGAATATAGCGGAGACGGCTTGCGTCTCACTCAAGAACGCGGGTGAGATAAGCGGCCGTCACCCCGGGGCCGGGGATGATGGCGACGATTTTCATCTGCGCGATCGTGCGGTCGACCGAGGCTTCGAGATGGTTCTCCATCATCGCCGCCGCCGCCTTCACCGCCCCTCGCAGCAGCAGTTCCGCGATCAGGCGCAGCTCCATAATGATGGCGGGATCGCCGGGCAGGCCGAGACGCCGCAACAATCTTTCCGTCGCCGTGACAGGCAGCAGATTGTTGCGGATGGATTCCTTCAGCCGCTCGTTCGGCGTTGCAAGGATGCAGATCTCGATGAAGTCCGCCTGGATGGCTTCCAGCGCCGCAAGATGATCGCCCGGTTCGTGCCGCTCGAGATCGGAAAGGCGCAGAAACAGCTCGTTCAACCGTTCACGGTCGACCCGACCTGCGCCGGCGACCATCGCCTGCGGCTCCAGCATGCCGCGCAGGCCGTAATGATCCTTGATCATCTGCGCCGTCAGCGGGCCGGCGATCCAGTGGGACGACTGGTTCTTGCGCACGAGACCGCGTTCGCGCAGCCGGGTGAGGACATCGCGCACGACGGTACGACTGACGTTGAAGTGGTCGGCAAGCTCGATCTCGATGATGCGGTACTGGCCGAAGACGACACAGCCGGCGACATCCGCCTCTACGGTATTGTAGATGCGCTCCCAGGAAGCGCGGCTCTGCAAGGCCTCGTCCGCATGGCGCGGTATCGTCAGTCCGAGCGTCTTGATATCGGTGCGGTTCGGCTCGATGCCCTGGCCGGCAGGCCCGACGAGATAGCCGCGGCCGTTGAAGCGATGCACCAGTCCTTCGCTTTCCAGCGTCTGCAGCGCTCTTTGCACGGGCGCGCGCGAAATCTGCAGGATATCGGCGATCGGACCTTCGAGCAGCACCACGCCCGGCGGCAGCGTGTTGGCCTCGATATTGCCACGCAGAACGTCCTCGGCGATCTCATAGCGCTTTTGCGCATTGGGGCGCGCACGGTTTTCGGTCATCTGATGCAATGGACTCACGTCGTTCTGATGCCTCACTCTTACGCGTTTTGTCGCACCAACATAGCGCAAAAATAAATGATTATTGAATACAAAATATATTCTTGATCTCTGATTTTAGTAGCGGTCACGGCGATCTGCGTGAGCGAGCGGAGTTCGTGGGGCGTATTTTGTGGAATGTCTTTTTGGCGTGAGCGCCGCCAAGCTGCGCTTGCGGCAGGGATTTTGACGGCAAATTTGCGCGTGGGTTGAAATTAGCTCGCCTTCTCGCTTTTACCGCTAGGCGCCTCCCGGCTCATTCGTCATTTTCAATTCGACTTTTCAGAAAAAGTCTATTGAATACAAAAATCATTTATGCAATGCTCTCATCATCAAGGCGCTCGTCAGAAGCGCCGTAGGTGGAACTCTTTGAAACGCCAAGGAACATCTCTTTGACGCGCATGTGATCATGCGCGAATGCAGATCGACGTCTGGTGTCCGGATCGATGCGATCCTGGAGATGGCGGTGCTTTGCCTGAAGGATGGTCCTTGCCTTGAAACTGGTAGGAAATCGGTGTCGACCGTTCTTCAGCTCAGCCAAGTCACCAAGTCCTATGGCGCGGCGCCCGCGCTCGACAGGATAGATTTCTCTCTGCCCGACAATGCCTATATCTCGCTGCTCGGCCCCAGCGGCTCCGGTAAGACGACACTTTTGCGCGTCATCGCCGGCTTCGAGGAGCCGGATGCCGGTTCGATCCTCTTTCACGGCAAGCGGCTTGATGGTGTCGAGCCGCACGATCGCGGCATCGGCTTCGTCTTTCAGAACTTCGCCTTGTTTCCGCATCTTTCGGTGGCCGAAAACGTCGCCTTCGGCCTGCGCAACCGCAAGGTCGATCCCATAACCGATCCCCGCGCCCTGGCCGCGAAGGTGCAGGATATGCTGTCGTTGGTCGGCCTCAAGGGATTTGACGATCGCGCCGTTACCCAAATTTCGGGCGGACAGCGCCAGCGCGTCGCCCTGGCGCGCACCCTGGTGACGGAGCCGAAGATGGTGCTGCTGGACGAGCCGCTCGGTGCGCTCGATGCCAACTTACGCGGCCGCATGCGAAGCGAGCTCAAGATCATCCGTGAGCGCTGCGGTGTGACGTTCCTGCATGTTACCGGCAGCGAGAGCGAGGCTCTGGCGATGGGCGATGTGGTGCTTGTGCTCGATCGCGGCCGCATCGCCCAGGCCGCCGCCTCGGATGTCGTCTATAATCAGCCCGCCACTGCGGCCGTCGCCCGCTTTCTCAATTGCTACAATCTTTTCGCCGGCAACGTTGTCGAGGATGCTTTCGTCGGGCCGTCGGGTCGGTTTCCCTTGAATGCATCGCGCCGGACGGCGCCGCAACCGGCCTATGCGATCCGCTACGACCGTATTTCGATCCGCACTCGCGATGCCACGCTCTCGGATGACGAAGTGCGCATCGAGGGCGATTTCATCGCCAGCGAATATTCTGGAGCGGCGGTCAATTCCTTCTTTGCGCTCGATGGCGGTCACGTCTTCGAGGTCGAGTCCCATCTGAGCCATGCCCGCCCGCCGGCCTTTGTCGAGAAGGATCGCTATGCGCTCGTCTGGAAGAAGGAGGATGCCCTTGTTTTCGGTTGATGTGGGGTCTTCGGTTGATCTGAGCCCCTCGAAACTCTTCCCCGGCTCCAAGGAGAACGAGACATGACCATGGTTGCGACAAGCGAGGAAGCCGTTCAGGAAAGTGCTGCCGTGCGCCGCAAATCAAGCAAAACATTCTGGCTTCTTGCGCCGGGCATGATCTGGATGGTCGCCTTCCTCGTCCTGCCGATGCTGATGATGGTCTATGTTTCCTTCTGGACGCAGACGACCTTCAAGATAGAGCCGACGCTGACCTTGCAGAGCTGGGTCACCTTCCTGACGAGCTCCACCTATCTCGGGGCGCTCTGGACGACGATCCGCATCTGGCTGCTCGTGCTGGTCTCGACGCTCGTTGTCGGCTATCCGGCAGCGCTCTTCGTCGGGCTCCTCATCAAGAACAAGACGCCGCAGACCGTGCTTCTCGTGCTCTGCGTCATTCCGTTCTGGACGTCGTTCCTGATCCGCGTGCTTGCCTGGCGGCCGATGCTCGGCACGGAAGGTGCGATCAACATCATCCTGATGAATCTCGGCATCGTGCATCAGCCCATCGAAGTGCTGCTGTTTTCCGAGCTGTCCGTCATCATCGGCATGACGCAGATCTACTGTGTCTTCATGGTCGGGCCGATCGCCTTCATGATGGGGCGTATCGATGCCTCGGTCATCGAAGCGGCCCAGGATCTCGGTGCGGGCTTCTGGCGCATCTTCCGCACGATCATCCTGCCGCTTTCCATGCCGGGTGTGGTGGTGGGCGCGATCTTCGTCTCCGTCATGGTTCTTGGTGAATTCGCGACCTCCGCCGCCCTGTCCGGCCGCAAGGTCAATCTGCTCGGCAATATCATCGTCACCCAGGTCGGTTCGCTGAAATGGGCTTTTGCCGCGGTCGCCGGCGTTGTGCTGACGATCATCATGGGTGCTGTTGTCGCGGCCCTGCTCAAGGTCGTCGACCTCAGAAAGGAGCTTTGATCATGAATGCTGGCGGCATCAAGTTCGGCCTGGGCGTCTATACGACCCTCTTTTTGATTTTTCTCTACGGACCGCTAGCGGTTCTGGCGATCCTGTCGTTCCAGACCGGGCCCGAGGGCGGTCCACAATTTCCGATCATCGAATGGTCGACCTATTGGTACCGGCATCTCTTCGGGCTGACGCCACCCTCGCGCATCGCGCCGCTGCCGATCGACCAGGCGCTGATCCGCTCGCTTTTTCTGGCGTTGATGACCATGATCGTCTCGACCGTGCTCGGCGTCATGTCCGCGCAGGCCTTTCGCCGCAAGTTTCGCGGCTCGGGCGTCGCCTTTTATCTGATCGTTCTCGGCATGATGGTGCCGGGTGTGCTGGTCGGTCTCGGCATGGCCCTTGTCGCCAACGCCTTTGGCATCGACCGGCACTGGTGGAGCACGGCCTTCGTCCTGCATGTCGTCTATACGTTCCCCTTCGCTTTCCTTGTCATGCTTGCGATCTTCAACAGGTTCGATCCGAGCATGGAGGAGGCCTCCTGGTCGCTCGGCGTCACGCCGGCGCGCACCTTCCGCAAGGTCACGTTCCCGCTGATCTTCCCTGGCGTGCTCTCGGCCATGCTCTTTGCCTTCACGCTCTCCTATGACGAGTTTTCGCGCACCCTGTTCGCCTCCGGCCGCGAGCTGACGCTGCCGCTTGCCATCTACGGCACCTTCTCCGTCGAGGTGCATCCAAACGTCTTTGCGTTCGGCGTCCTGACCACGCTGTTTTCCTTCGCGCTCCTCGGCACCTACGCGATCCTGATGGGTCTGTCGGTCAGACGCGCCAAGCGTGTTCGCATTCAGGAGGACGCATGATGGCGGAGAGAGTGTCCGCCATCGTCACCGGCGCCGGCTCGGGTATCGGCCGCGCCATTGCGCTGCGCCTCGCCGCCGACGGCTATGCGGTTCTGGTCAACGACCTCTCGGGCGAACGGGCTGAGGCGGTTGCCGGGGAAATCATTAGGGCGGGCGGCGCGGCGACCGCGATCGCCGGTGACGTTGCGCGGCCAGAGGATGTGGCGGCTATCCGTGCCGCTGCCAAGGCCTCGCACGGCGACGCCGCCCTTCTCGTCAACAATGCCGGCATCGCGCATCAAGCGGCATTCGAAAACCTCGAACTGGAGGATTTCGACCGGATGTTTGCCGTGCATGTGCGCGGCACCTTCCTGATGACCAAGGCCGTCCTGCCGTCGATGCTGGCGCGCGGCGAGGGCGTCATCGTCAATGTCGCCTCCCAGCTCGGCCAGATCGGCGGCATCGAGCTGGTTCATTATTCTGGCGCCAAGGCTGCGATCATCGGCATGACCAAGGCGCTCGCCCGCGAGGTCTCGAACCGTGGGGTTCGCGTCAATGCCGTGGCGCCGGGGCCGATCAATACGCCGCTGGTGCAGGAACTTTCCGAGGAATGGCGCGAACGCAAGAAGCGCGAATTGCCGCTCGGCCGCTTCGGCGAGCCTGAGGAAGTAGCTGCGACGGTGGCGTTTCTGGCTTCGCCGGCCGCGAGCCTCTTCGTCGGTCAGACCCTCGGCCCGAATTCCGGCGACGTGATGCTCTGAAGGAGAAAAACAGATGGACAGTTTAGACAGGCGGGTCGTCATCGTCACAGGCGCTGGCATCGGCATCGGCCAGGCGACGGCGAAAGCGTTTGCTGCGCTGGGCGATCATGTCGTCGTTACCGATATCCTTGAAAAGGAAGGCGAGCAGACCGTTCGTGACATTCTTTCCACCGGCGGTTCGGCCGAGTTCCACCTTTACGACGTCCGCTCGACGGAAGCGGCGAACCAGCTCGTCGCCCATGTCGAGGCGCGCTTCGGCAAGATCGACATCATCGTTGCCAATGCCGGTATCGCGCATCGGACCCCCCTCGACAAGCTCACAGACGACAAGTGGGACCTGACCATGGATGTCGACCTGAAGGGCATCTTCAAGCTGGTGCGTGCCGCTATACCGGGCATGCGCGCCCGCAGATCCGGCAGCGTCGTCGCCCTCTCGTCGATCATGGGCGTGGCCTATGGCTGGGACGAGCATGTCCATTATTCGGCGGCGAAATCCGGCGTCGTCGGGCTGGTGCGCGGGCTTGCCGTCGAGCTGGCGAAGGACGGCGTCAGGGTCAACGGCATTGCGCCGGGCTATATCCGCACCGCCCAGCTTCTTTCGGAGGAAAACTCGCTCGGTCCCGCCGGCGCGGAAAAGGCGGCCGAGTTCATCCCGATGGGCCGGTTGGGCGAGCCGGAGGACATCGCCGACGTAATCGCATTCCTCGCCTCGAACGGCGCGAGATACATGACCGGCCAGGTTCTGGTCGTGGATGGTGGCCTCCTCGTGGGGCGGTACTGATCGCCATCGGTCCGGCAACGGCTGGAGGGCGATACGGCAATGAAGCAGGCCCAACCAAGGGTCCAGGGAACAGCAATCAGCACTGGAGAACACAAGATGTCCAAAATGGAATTGAACAGACGCTCTCTGTTGAAGCATTCCGCCGGCGTGATGGCGCTCGCGATCGGGGGCGGCACGCCCTTCCTGTCGTCGCGGGCGGCTTACGCGCAGGCTGCCAACCTTGCCAAGGAGCAGCTGCGCACCATCGGCCTTTCGGTTACCGTCCAGGAGCGTATCCTCGACGAATTTCGCAAGGCGAGCGGCGTCGGGCAGACCTCCGGCACGGCAGCGACCTTTCCGGACGCGCAGACCAAGATCCTTTCCGGTTCCAAGGATTACGATTGCTGGGAGATCATCGGTGAGCGCCTGCCGTCGATCGTCATGACCAACAATGTCGAGCCGGTGCCTGCTGCTTCCCTGAAGAACTGGGCCAATATCCGCGACACCTTCACGACGCCTTCCGAGAAGTGGGGGCCGAAGCAGCAGATCGTCGGCCAGATCTGGGCCGATGAGGCCAAGACCACGCTGAACATGGTGCCTGCCGTCTATAACTACGACTCCATCGGCTACAATCCGGATGTTCTCTCCGCCGAAGAAGCCAACACCTGGTCGGCGATCTTCGATCCGAAGTTCAAAGGCAAGTCCGGCCTCAACACCGATCCGCTGATCGCCTTCGGCCAGGCCATCATGGCGATGAACACGCTCGGGCTTTCGAACGTCAAGAATCCGGGCAATCCGAGCGCAGCCGAAATCGACGAAGCGGCGAAGTTCCTGGTCTCCAAGAAGAAGGACGGGCAATTCCGCGCCCTGTGGGGCGATTTCGGCGAACTGGTCAACCTGATGGCATCGGGCGAGATGGTCGTCTGCGATGCCTGGCAGCCGGCGGTCATGGCGGTCAAAGCCCAGGGCAAGGCGTGCAAATATGCCGTCCCGAAGGAAGGTTATCGCGGCTGGGCGATCGGCCCGTCGATGATCGCAGGCACGCCGAACAAGGAAGCCGTGATCGCCTATGCCGATTACTGGCTCTCCGGCGAGCCCGGCATCACCGTTTCCGAACAGGGGTATTATTCGCCGTCGACCAATATCCAGAAGGTCATGGCGCCGGACAAATATGCCTTCTGGTATGAGGGCAAGCCATGGGTCGGCGCCGCCGAGCGCGGCATCAAGGAAGGCGACCTGCGTGATGGCGGCTCGTTGGCAGAGCGCGCCAAGAACGTTGCCTATTGGCACCAGTGGCCGGACGAATACGACCATCTCGTCCAGAAGTGGGATGAATTCCTCAACGCCTGATCCGATGGCGTCTGCCATCCATCCTATGTCGCGCGAGGAGGCGATGCCGCCTCCTCGCCCACGCCCGGAGATCTCTCGTGATGTATGATTTGGAACTCATCAGTGTCGGCAAGGTCTATGACAATGGCACGCCCGCGGTCATAGACTTCAATCTTTCGATCAAGAAAGGCGAATTCATCGCCTTCCTCGGCCCGTCGGGCTGCGGCAAGACGACGACGCTTCGCATGATCGCCGGCTTTGAAAGCATTTCTTCCGGCGACATGATGATCAAGGGCGAGCGCATGAACGACGTTAGGCCGCAGAAGCGGCCGACATCGATGATCTTCCAGAACTATGCGCTTTTTCCGCATATGACCGTGCGGCGGAATGTCGGATATGGTCTCGAGGTCAAGGGCATGCCGAAGGCCGAGCGGGATGCACGGGTCGACCGTATCCTCGCCACCCTCGCATTGGAGGATATCGCCGAGCGCAAGCCCGACAAGTTGTCCGGCGGCCAGCGCCAGCGCATCGCGCTTGCCCGCGGCCTGGTGGTCGAGCCGGATGTGCTGCTGCTCGACGAGCCGCTGGGCGCACTCGACGCCAATCTGCGCAAGGCGATCCAGAACGAGCTCAAATTGCTGCAGAAGAAGCTCGGAGTGACCTTCGTCTTCGTCACGCATGCCCAGTCGGAGGCGCTGGCGCTGTCCGACCGCATCGTCGTCATGAACCAAGGCAGGGTGGAGCAGATCAGCCCGCCGCATCAGCTCTATACGCGCCCCGATACGCCTTTCGTCGCGCAGTTCATCGGCCGCAATACCATCTTCGAGGGCGAGGTCGCCGGCGCTGAGGCCGACAGCACATTCGTCTCGACCTCGTTCGGCACGCTGTCGGGCTGCGCCAATGGCGGCCTTTCCAGCAAGGTCAATATCGTCATCCCTTCGGAGGCGATCGAGGTCCATGCGGCGGGCGGCTCGCTGCACGGCGATCTCGCCGGAGCCTTCGGCGGCAATGTGGTCGGCGCTCGCGTCGAGCGTTTCGACGTTGTCGGCCATATCTCCCAGATCGGCGTCAGCCTGCCCGATGGCCGAGGCCTCGCCTTGGAGGCGCATGTCGACAAATACCGGCCCGGTGCCTTTCCCGTAGGCGCCGAGGTCATGCTCACCTGGGATCCGGCCGACGCGACCGTCATCCCGGCTCACTGATTACAGAAAACTTAAATTGAAGGAGGTCATCCCATGGCAAAGGAAATCTTGTGCAGTTTTGGCGTCGACGTCGACGCTGTGGCCGGCTGGCTCGGCTCTTACGGCGGTGAGGATTCTCCCGATGATATCTCGAGAGGCCTTTTTGCCGGCGAAGTCGGCAGCCTGCGGCTGGTGAAGCTCTTCGAACGCTTTGGCATCAAGACGACATGGTTTATTCCCGGCCACTCAATCGAGACCTTCCCGGAGCAGATGCAGGCCGTGGCCGATGCCGGCCATGAAATCGGCATCCACGGCTACAGCCACGAAAATCCGATCGCCATGACGCGCGAGCAGGAGACTGAAATCCTCGACAAGTGCATCGAGCTGGTGACAAAACTTTCCGGCAAACGCCCGACGGGCTATGTCGCGCCCTGGTGGGAGTTCTCCAATGTGACCAACGAGCTGCTTCTGGAGCGTGGCATCAAGTACGATCACTCGCTGATGCACAATGACTTCACGCCCTATTATGTGCGCGTCGGCGACAGCTGGACGAAGATCGACTATTCGCGCAAGCCGTCGGAATGGATGGTGCCGTTGAAGCGCGGCAAGGAAACCGACCTGATCGAAATCCCCGCCTCCTGGTATCTCGACGATCTGCCGCCGATGATGTTCATCAAGAAATCGCCGAACAGCCACGGCTTCGTCAATCCGCATCACATCGAGCAGATGTGGCGCGACCAGTTCGACTGGGTCTATCGCGAGATGGATTATGCCGTCTTCCCGATCACCATCCATCCCGATGTCGCGGGCCGGCCGCAGGTGCTGATGATGCTCGAGCGGCTCTATGCGCATATGATCAAGCATCCGGGCGTGAAGTTCGTCACGATGAACGAGATCGCCGACGATTTCGCCGCGCGCTTTCCGCGCAAGAAATAGCCGGCTAGGCTGGCGCCGGAAGCATACTTCGGAAGGAGGCGATCGCCATGTGTTCACTGTGCGGCGTGCTCGGCGGCAACGAGCACTGGACCGATGCAGCAGCACGACCGGGCGTGTTCACGCGCAATCACGCCAGTCCCGACCGGCGGCGCGAGCGTGCCGAGCGCGTGCGGGCCGCCAACGAGATGCTCTCGGGCTTCGGCCTTGTCCTCACCGATTGGCAGGGCGCGTCCTTCGTGTTGTCGACGCGAACGGGCAGGAGCGAGATCATCGAAGATCTCGGCCATCTCTGGCCGGCGGCCGAAAGGCTCGTCGGCCGGCCCTGCGATCCGCTTGACGGTGCTTTCATCGCCAGGATGGAGGCTCGGTATGTCGATTGAGGCAAGCGGCTTTCTGCCGATCAATCTTTTGACGGGCTTCCTCGGTTCAGGCAAGACGACGCTGCTCAAGCGCATTCTGGCTGATCCCGCCTTCGCCGATACCGCCGTACTCATCAACGAATTCGGCGAGATCGGGCTTGACCACGATCTCGTTGAAAGCGTCGAGGGCGAGATGGTGCTGCTGCGCTCCGGATGCGTCTGCTGCACGGTGCGCGGTGAGCTCGCCGCCGCGCTCAAGGAGCTTTATTCCCGCCGGGAGCGCGGGCTGTTGCCGCCGTTCCAGCGCGTCATCATCGAAAGCACGGGTCTTGCCGACCCCTTCCCGGTGCTGTCGACCATCAAGGCCGATCCGGTGCTCAGGCATCATTTCTGCGCCGGCAACGTGATTACGACTGTCGATGCGGTGAATGGGCTGCGCCAGCTCGACACCTATATCGAATCCAACAGGCAGGCGGCCGTTGCGGATCGGCTGATCCTCACCAAGACCGATCTTGATACGGGCTGTGACGGACAGGCCCTTCAGGCTCGCCTTCGCGGGCTCAATCCCGATGCTCCGATCCTGATGGCAGCCGATCCGGATCTCGATCTCTCATCGCTGGTCGCCGTCCAGAGTAACGTCTCGCCAAGCGGCAGCCTGTCGCAAAGCGGCTTCTACTGTGAAGAGCCGGTGCAGCTCGTCTCATCGGACGGCGCGCCGCATCAGGCCGCGATCTCCTCGATTGCGCTCAGTATTGACCGGCCCATCGATTGGACCGCCTTCGGCCTCTGGCTGACCATGCTGCTCAATCGGCATGGCGATCGTGTGCTGCGGGTGAAAGGCATACTCAATCTCAGCGGTGAGGAGCAACCCGTAGCGGTTCATGGCGTCCAGCATCTGGTTCACACGCCGGTGCATATGGACGGCTGGCCTTCGGAAGATCGCAGGTCGCGCCTGGTCTTTATTCTCGACGGGCTCGACGGCGCTCTATTGAAACGCTCCTTCGAAGCCTTCACACTGGCGCGCATGCCGCAGATGCCGTCCGCCGCATCCTACCCGATCGTCGCGGCGCAATGAGACAACCGGTCCATCCATGAACAAGCACCAATCCGTCGCAAAAACTCTGTCCGCTCCCGCTTTGCATCTGGCGGGGCGGCCGCGCCTGCGCGTGCTAGGCACCGCGATTTCGCTGCTGGAGGAACTGCGTCTGCGCGCGCAGGACGATCTCGGTATCGATGTGACGTTCGACAACAACGACTTCCTGACGACACAGTACAAGGCGGCGCGCGAGCCGGAAACCTACGATATCTACGATCAGTGCTTCCACAATCTCGATATCGTCTGGCATTGGCGCGCGATCCAGCCCGTGGACACCCAACGCATTGTCCTCTGGGATGAGGTCAACGATCTGACAAAGACCGGTCATATCGGCCCCAATCCCCGAATGGGGCTTGGCGACGTGCCGGCGCGCAAGCTCTTCGTTCAGCCCAACCTCGCTCTCGGCGATACGCCGTCGCGCTTCATCTCGATGCTGCCGACCACGCATAATTTCGACAGCTTCGCCTATCGCACCGATCTGGCGCCAAATGGCGTCGGCATGCATTCCTGGGGCGCGCTTTTCGACGAGCGCTGGGCTGGCAGGGTGGCCCTGGTGGACGAACCGGCCATTGGCATTTTCGATGCGGCGCTGGCCGCGCAGGCTGCCGGTCTCATGTCGTTCGACGATATCGGCAATATGTCCATCCAGGAGATCGATCAGCTGATCGATCTCCTGGAGGAGCGCAAGAAGACCGGCTTCTTTCGGGATTTCTGGAAAACCGCCGAGGATGCGGCGCGGCTGATGATCGCCGGCGAAACCAGCGTCCAAAGCATGTGGTCGCCCGGTATCGGCATCCTGAATTCGAAGGGTGTGCCGGTCGAGCAGGCGGTGCCGGCGGAGGGTTATCGCGCCTGGCATGGTGGCCTGTGCCTTTCGAAACACCTAAGCGGTCGCCTGCTCGATGTCGCCTACGACTATCTGAACTGGTGGATATCCGGATGGCCGGGCGCCGTCGTTGCACGTCAAGGCTATTATATTTCGACGCCACAGCGCTCCCGCCAATTCATGACGCAGGCGGAATGGGATTACTGGTACGAGGGCGCTTCCGCGACCGAGGACCTGCCCGGCCCGGATGGGCAGACGCGGATCAGAAAGGGCTCGGCGCGCAGTGGCGGCTCCTATTGGCAGCGCGCCAATTGCATTGCCGTCTGGAATACGACAATGGATGAACACAATTATCTAGTGCGCCGCTGGATGCAGCTTGTCGGCGGCTAAGGAGAGTAGGGTCAATGACACAGACACATCTCGGCAAATCGATCGCGCAATTGTCGGTACTGATCCAGTCCGGCAGCCTCGATCCGGTCGCGCTGATCGAGGAGAGCCTGGATACGATCCGGACCTACAAGGATCAGGCAATCTTCACGCGGCTGCTGGAGGTGCGTGCGAAAGAGGAGGCGGCAGCTTCGTCCAAGCGATTGCGCGAGGGGCGCTCGCGCGGGCTGCTGGATGGCATTCCCGTCGCCTGGAAGGACCTGTTTGCAATCGCCGGCCTGCCGACGACGGCCGGGTCGGTCGTGCTTGCGGATGCCGAACCTGCCCATGACGATGCCGATGTCGTCAAGGCGCTGAAGGGGGCAGGCATGGTTGCCGTCGGCCGGGTCAATATGAGCGAATTCGCCTTTTCCGGCCTTGGTCTCAATCCGCATTACGGCACGCCGCTCAATCCTTTGGCCTCGGACGTCGCGCGGATCCCGGGCGGTTCGTCTTCCGGTTCCGCCGTCGCTGTCGCGGCAGGTCTCGTACCGGTCTCGATCGGTACGGATACGGGCGGCTCGGTGCGCATACCTTCAGCCTTCAACGGTCTTGTCGGCTACAAGGCAAGCCGCGGCCGCTACAGCATGGCCGGCGTCTTTCCGCTGGCGAACAGCCTCGACGCGCTTGGACCTTTGTGCCGCAGCGTTCAGGATGCCATCTGGATCGATGCGGCGATGCGCGGCCGTTTCGTGCCCGAGGTCGAGCATGCCTATCCCGCCGGGCTTTCGATTGTGGTGCCGACGAATGTCGTCATGGACAATGCCGAGGCTGGTGTCGTTGCGGCTTTCGAGGCGACGCTGGCGCGCTTGAGTGCCGCCGGCGTCAAGATACGACGGGTCGCTTTTCCGGCCTTCGAAAAGCTGTTTGACGTGATGGCCGAGAATGGGCCGCTGGTAACCGCCGAGGCTTTTGCGCTGCATCACCGCCGGCTGGCGGGACCGGAGGCCGAAGCCATGGATCGGCGTGTCGTGACGCGCACGCGCCTGGGCGAGAAGATCACCTTGGTCGGCTATCTGGAGACGCTCAAGGTGCGCGAGCGGCTGATCAGGGAGGTTGAGGCGTCGCTTGGGCCGAACGAATTCGTCGCCTATCCGACGGTCGCCCATGTCGCGCCCGCGCTTGGCCCCCTGGAAGCCGATGACGAGCTGTTCGCAAAGGTCAATGGCAGGACGCTGCGCAATACTTTGATCGGCAACTTCCTTGATTGGTGCGGCGTATCCCTGCCTTGCGGAACGGGCGAGGCCGGCATGCCGGTCGGCTTCCTGTTGTCGGCTCCGAAGAACCGGGATGAACGGCTGCTGGGTGCCGCGATGGCGCTCGAAGAGATCGTCGCCGGCTGACACAATTCCAACGAAGCGGTCAAGCGCTTATCTGAAACGCTTGACCGCTTGCGGCGCATTTTCAAGCCAGGTAGGGGCCGATGCATTGGGCCACGGACGCCACGTCCTCGACCCGCATGCCTGCAACATTGATCCTTCCGGAGTCCGGCATGTAGATGCCGTGTTCGGCCCGGAGTTTCAGAACATTTTCGGGAGAGATCGGCAGCAGGGAGAACATGCCCTCCTCGCCGCTCATATGGGCAAGCTCCGGAAGAAATCGACCAAAGGCCTCTGCGGCCGCGCGGCGGATTTCCGTTATGCGGATGCGCATGTCGTTCAATTCATCCACCCAGAGCCGGCGGCGGGACGGCTCCTGGAGGATTGCCGCGACGATGGCCGCGCCGTGCGCCGGCGGCATGGAGTAGCTCGCGCGGGCATAGCCTGTGAGATTGCTTATGCCCTTGTTCAATGATGCCTGCCGATCCGCGAACAGATAGACGGCGCCGGTGCGCTCCCGGTAGAGCGAAAAGGATTTCGAGCAGGATACGGCAACCATCGCTTCGCCGACGGATTCGATGACATCAATCATGCCGGCCGCATCTTCGACCCGGCCGCGCCCGAGGCCCTGATAGGCATTGTCGAAGAGGGGCAGCAATCCTTTGGCGGCGACGACGTCCGCAATATCGCGCCAATTCTGCGGTGATAGTGCCGCGCCCGTCGGATTATGGCAGCTCGTTTGCAGCAGCACCGCGTCACCGGGTGCGGCGTTCCGCAGGGCGGCCAGCATGTCGTCGATCAGAACGGACTGCTTGCCGATGTCGAAGAAACGATAGGTTTCGGCCTGAAGGCCGACCGCGGCAAAGATCGCCTGATGGTTGACCCATGTCGGCGTGCCGATCCAGATCTTCCGTCGCTTGTCGAGCGCAAGCAATTCCGCGGCCAGACGCAGCGCGCCGGTGCCACCCGGCGTCTGAATTCCGGCGAGCCGCCTGCCGCCGTGGCGCTCGCCGAAGGTTTCGAGAGCCAGCGTCCGTAGGAAGGCTGGATCTCCCTCCGAGCCGATATAGGATTTGGATCCTTGCGTTTCCCAGAGATGGTGCTCGGCCGCCTTGACGGCCTTCATGACCGGAGTGCGGCCCGTTTCGTCGCGATAGACGCCGACGCCAAGGTCGATCTTTCCAGCTCTCGGATCGGCGGCGAACTTGGCAATCAATTCCAGCAGCGGATCCGGCTTCTGCTCCGTCAGGCTACCGAAGAATGCTGTCTTGTTCATTGGTTCCTCCCTTCCCCTATTGGGGCCAATCCTCAAGGACCCGCACGAATTCCGCCAACCATGCATTCGTCTGGTGGCCGTCCAGGGAGCGGTGGTCAATCGTCAGCGAGACATAGGCCATGGGACGGACCTGGATCGTATCGACGCCATCGACCTCCCGCACGACGACACGCTTTTCCAGCTTGCCGATGCCGAGGATGGCCGATTGCGGCTGGTTGATGATGATGGGCGATGCCAGCAGCGAGCCGGAAACCCCGTGATTTGAGATCGTGAAGGTTCCACCCTTCAGCTCGTTGGCCTTGAGCGCATTGGATCGCGCCCTGTTCGTCAGGTCCTGCAGGCGGGCGGCAATGGTCTCAAGCGGAAGATTCTGCGCCTGCCGGATCACGGGTGCGATCAGGCCTTTGTCGCCCAGTGCGATGCCTACGCCGATATTGATGTCCTCGAATATCTCGAGGCTATCATCGTGCCACTGGCCGTTTACCTCCGGCACCGCCTTCATGGCCGCGACGGACGCCGCCACGAAGTAGGCGGTATAGGACAGGTTCACGCCCTCGGCTTTCAGGCGCTCCTTATGGCTTTCGCGATGGCGTGTGATTGCCGTGAAGTCCGCCTCGAAGACCGCGGTGACTTGCGGTGCCGTCGCAAGGGATTCGGCCATGTGCCTTGCGATTGCGAGCCGCATGGCCGAATGGGGTACGGTCCGGGATTTGCCATCAACCGGAGTTGCTGGGAAAGGTTGCTCGGTCGCGGCTTGATGGGACTGACCGGCTTCGAGCGCGTGATCCATATCGGCGCGCGTGACCCGCCCGCCCTTGCCGCTGCCTTTCAGGGAGGCGGGATCGATTGCGTACTCCTCGGCGGCCCTGCGAACGGCAGGCGAGTAATAGCTGGAGGCGGTCACGGTCGAAGCCGGCTGCATCGGCAGTGGAGCAGCAGTCTGTTTCGATGCAATGCTGATCGCCTCGACGCTCATTCGTCCCAGGATCGCCCCGGGTGCGGCGTCATCGCCATCCGTCATGGAGATTTCGCTTAAGATGCCGTCGCAAGGCGCCGCGATCTCCTGGGTTACTTTGTCTGTTTCCAGCTCGACCAGCGCATCGCCTTCCCTGACATGATCGCCGATCTGCTTCAGCCAGTTGCGGACGACTGCCTTGGTACCTTCCTGTTCGATCGGAGCCGTGATCTCGACGGTATTCGTCATTCCTAGAACTCCAGGATTTCGGCAATGCGCTTGGCGATCCGTTCCGTCGAAGGCACGGCCCATTCCAACAGGACGGGGTTATGCGGGCTTGGAATATCCGGCATGGTCAGGCGGGAGACGGGGGCATCGAGATCCATGAACGCTTTGTCCGCGATGACGGCGGCAATCTCGGCGCCAAAGCCACCGGTCTCGAGATCTTCATGGACGATGAGGCAGCGGTGCGTCTTGGCGACCGAGGCGAGCACGGTCTCCTGATCCCACGGCATCAGCGTGCGAAGATCGATGACATCGGCGGAGATGCCTTCGGCTGCTTCCTCGCAGCGGTGCACCATGGCGCCCCAGGTGACGATGGTGATGTCGTTGCCGGTCCGCGTCAGCTTCGCCTTACCGAAGGGCAGCGCGAAATCGTCGCCGGGGTAGGGGCGGCGCGCCCATGCATGATCGAGCATGGCCCTGTGTTCGAAGAAGATGACCGGGTCGTTGCCGCGGATCGAGGTGCGCAGCAGGCCGACGGTATCCTCGGCATTCGAGGGAACGGCGACCTTCCAGCCGGGCTGATGGACGAAAGCCACCTCATTGGTCTGGCTGTGCCAGGGATCGCCACATTTGAAGAAGCCGCCCGGCATGCGCACGACGACGGGGGCGGCGAAGCGATTGTTGGTGCGCCAGCGGATGGTGCCGCAGTCGTTCAGCTGTTCGGTGGCCGGCTCGGCATATTTCCGGAACTGGATTTCGGGGACGGGCACGAGCCCGGCGAGCGCCATACCCACCGCGCGGCCGATGATCCCCTCCTCGGACAATGAGGTATCGAAAATCCGTTCGTTGCCGAATTTCTCCTGTAGGCCGAGGGTCACGGCATGGACGCCGCCCTTCGGGCCGATATCCTCGCCGAACATGACGACGCGCTCGTTGATCGCCATTTCATGTTCGAGCGTTCTGCGGATGGCGGTGACCATGTTGATGCGCGGGCCGGAGGTCTCGGGTTCATCCGTTGTCGCCGGAGCTACATATCCATTGGGATGCTGGCCACCCATCGTCTGCATGTCGCCATCGAAAAACACATGGCGGGTCACCGAAGAGGGGTCGGCAAGGGGCCGCTCCTCGGCGGCTGCACGGGCGCTTTCGGCCATATCGCGGGCCTTGCTTTCGCACGCATCCCATTCCTCGATCGGCATGATGGCGGGAACGAGAAAATCCTTTAGGCGCGGTAGCGGATCGCGCGCCCACTCGCGCCTCAGGGTTTCCTCGCTCTTGTAGGTCTGCGTGTCCTGAAAACTGTGGCCCTCGAGCCGCGGAACCATCAGCCGCAAGAGAGCGGGCTTGCGCTCTTCGCGAACGAAGGAGACCGCATCTTGTACGAGGTGTGCAGCCTCGGCCGGGTCGCAGCCGTCGCCGTCGAATATTGCAAGGTTTTTCCAGCTGGCGAGATTGGCGGCGATATTTCCGCCCGGGGTCTGCACAGTTGAAGGAACCGAAATGCCAAAGCCATTGTCTTCGATGAAAAACAGCATCGGCAATGCTTGCGTCGTTGCAGCGGTGAGCGCCGCCCAGAAGCCGTTCGAGGCGACTGAGCCGTCGCCGCCGAGGACGACGCCGATATCCCGGGCATACTCTTCGCGCCCCAAAGTGGTCGCGTAGTATTTCATCGCCTGCGCCCAGCCGGCGGTCGGCGTATATTGGGCGCCGACACCGCCGCACATCGGCAGTGCCGAGGCACCGGAGAGGTTGGGATAATTGAAGACGACGCCGATATCGCGCCCGTCGGAATAGCCGCCGGCGCGCCCCATGGCCGAGCCGAGCGCATCGGCAGGATCGACGCCGAGCGAAAGCAGAAGCGGCCGCGAGCGATAATAGCCGCAGGTCGCATCGTGCAGGCCGGTCAGCTGCATGCCGAGAAGGATTTGCGCCATGTCGTGGCCGCGCGCGGAAAACTGGTAGAGAACCTTCTTTTCCGGAACGAGACGCTTCTCTTCCAGCTCATCGAGGGCTCTTGAGAGATGGATGAGGCGGGCGACCCTGCGCCAGTCGATACGGTCGTCGGGCGCATTGCGCTCATGCTTTCTTATCGCCAGTTGGGACATTTGCTCCTCCTGCATCCGGTCCCATGATTCTAATTCAAGCGGCCGCGTTATTCCTTTCAATCTCATAGGAATTGACCTAGTATTTGATAGCTTTAATTCAGAAATAACGGATTTTTGAATGGAAGATTTCAACCTTGATCACGTCGACAGAGCGATCCTTCGCGTGCTGCAGGAAGAGGGCGATATCAGCCAGGCGGCACTGGCCGAGAAGGTCGGTGCGTCGCCTGCCTCCTGCTGGCGAAGAATAAAGGCGCTGGAGAGCGAAGGCGTGCTCGGCAGGACGGTCCGCCTCGTCGATCCCGACAAGATCGGCAAAGGCCTCAATGTCTTCTGCCAGGTCAAGATGAAGACCCATGATCCCGCGACCCGCCGCGATTTCGAGCAATTCATCGCGAGCTATCGTGAAGTTCTCGAATGCTATTCCATGTCGGGGGAATGGGATTATCTCATCCGCGCCGTCGTTGCCGATGTCCGGGAGTATGAAGGGCTTTTGATGCGCGGTATTCTGACGCATGAGGCGGTGCTGAGCTCGTCGTCGCACTTCTCGCTGAAATGCGTCAAATACACCACCGCGCTGCCGACGAATGTTACGCGGTAGAAGCCTCTGGCCTGCGCTCGCCTTGAACATGGTGAGCATCTCACGTTAATAGACCCTAACGATTGCAGATGCGGAGCAGGGTTGGATTGTCGGCTGATAACGTCAAACTCGGCGATGATTTGAACGAAGCGGTCACGGCGCTTCTCATCGATCTGCCCGTCAAGGCCGCGAGTTTCATCGTCACGATCTATGGCGATGTCGTCGAGCCGCGGGGCGGCGTCGTCTGGATCGGCAATCTCATCGAGACATGCAAGAGCGTCGGCATCACCGAAACGCTGGTTCGCACCGCCGTGTCGCGACTGGTCACGGCCGGCCAGCTTGCCGGGGAGCGGGAAGGACGCCGTAGCTACTACCGGCTGACGGATGCTGCTCAAGCAGAGTTCACCGAGGCTGCCAGTCTCTTCTATGGGCCGGAGCCTGCCGTCCGCTGGCAATTCGTCCTGATCAATGGCCCCGCTCCGGAGGAGATCATGCAAGGGCTCGAGCGGGACGGCTTTGCGAGGCTCAGCCCCCGTCTTGCGATGGGAACGCACCCCGCGCCGCCCTTGCCGGATCGCGTCGTTATCTTCAACGCCGAGCTTGCGACCGAGACCAGCGCCTTGAAGGAGCTTGCGGAGGAGGCCTGGAACCTAGAGCACTTCGCGGAAGCCTATCGTGAATTCGTAGTCCGCTTCCGCGCGTTTTCGCAGCGCGTCGGCGATTGTGCGGCCCTTTCGCCATTCGACTGCCTGATCGCGCGGCTGCTTCTTGTCTATCAATACCGCCTGATCATGCTGCGCGAGCCGCATCTTCCCAAGTCTGCGCTGCCGGCCGATTGGCCGGGCGAGGAGGCGCGGCGGCTGTTTGCCGAACTTTATTTGCGCCTGTCAAAAACGGCTGATGGCTATGTCGGTCGCCGCTTTGTGAACGGGTCGGGCAAGCTTCGAGAGACGACGCCGGCAAGCCAAAAACGGCTCTATCACCTCAAGTCCCGCTGAAAGACCAATCCGCTCAGTGACATAGCGAGGTGGACGCCCCGCAGCGTGCTTTCATGATATTGAATGTCACAGAAAACTCGAAAAATTCATTTGTACTGTGATATATCGCATGTTAATACAATGACCGATCGGTCGGTTAATGCGCTTGCGCTCGGATCGATGTTTCGTGGAGGAGAGCGCGAAACAGGCCTATACTGGCGATGCCGTGGAGCCTCGGCTTGGCTGAGGCGAGCGCGCCGGAGGGCGCCAGGACGGAGGAAGATCGATGTATGCACAGATGGTGAAAACCGATGGCGCCCGCATCCGTTCCCTCGACGAGATGGACCCTCAGGAGCGCGCCTTTCAGGAACGCGTCGATGCCGGCCAGAAGATCGAGCCGAAGGAATGGATGCCGGAAGGCTACCGCAAGATGTTGATCCGCCAGATCAGCCAGCACGCCCATTCCGAAATCGTCGGCCAGCTTCCGGAAGGCAACTGGATCACCCGTGCCCCAACGTTGGAGCGCAAGGCCATCCTGCTGGCCAAGGTGCAGGACGAAGCCGGCCACGGCCTCTATCTCTACTGTGCCGCCGAGACGCTCGGCATCAGCCGCGACGAGATGTATGAGCAGCTGCATTCCGGCAAGGCCAAATATTCCTCGATCTTCAACTATCCGACGCTGACCTGGGCCGATATCGGCGCGATCGGCTGGCTGGTGGATGGCGCTGCCATCATGAACCAGGTACCCCTGCAGCGCTGTTCCTACGGCCCCTATTCGCGGGCAATGATCCGTATCTGCAAGGAAGAAAGCTTCCATCAGCGCCAGGGCTTCGACATCCTGATGAAGATGGTGAAGGGCACGCCGGCGCAGAAGGCCATGGTGCAGGATGCTTTGAACCGCTGGTGGTGGCCGTCGCTGATGATGTTCGGCCCTTCGGACGATGCCTCCGTCCATTCGGCCCAGTCGATGGCCTGGAAGATCAAGCAGAATTCCAATGATGAGCTGCGGCAGAAATTCGTCGACCAGACCGTGCCGCAGGCCGAATATCTCGGCCTGACCGTCCCCGATCCGGATCTCAAATGGAACGCGGAAAAGGGCGGCTATGATTTCGGCGAGCCCGATTGGGAAGAATTCTTCAACGTCATCGCCGGCAACGGCCCCTGCAACGCGGAGCGCCTCAATGCCCGCAGGCAGGCCTGGGATGATGGTGCGTGGTTCCGCGACGGCCTGACGGCCCATGCCGAGAAAGCGGCCGAGCGCCGCGCCGCCGCAAAGGCCGCCGCCGAATAGACGGCCCGAAAGTTCAGGGAGTGAGAAACATGTCCAGTGAATGGCCGCTTTGGGAAGTCTTCATTCGTGGTCAGCACGGCCTCAACCATCGCCATGTCGGCAGCCTGCATGCGCCTGATGCCGAGATGGCAATCAACAATGCGCGCGATGTCTATACCCGCCGCAACGAGGGCGTCAGCATATGGGTGGTGCGGTCTTCCGAGATCACCGCCAGCGCCCCTTCGGAAAAAGGCCCACTGTTCGACCCCTCCAATTCGAAGGTCTATCGTCATCCGACCTTCTTCGACATTCCGGATGAAGTGGGGCACATGTGATGGTAACCGCTGCCCTTGAGCCGGTGGTCGACCGGGCCGCTCTCGTAGAATTCCTCCTGCGCATCGGTGACAACACGTTGATCCTCGGTCATCGCGTTTCCGAATGGTGCGGCCGCGGACCGGCGCTGGAGGAGGATATCGCGCTCGCCAACACCGCGCTCGACCTCATCGGCCAGACGCAGCTCTGGCTCGCTCTTGCGGGCGAGGTGGAAGGCAGGGGCCGCTCGGCGGATGATCTTGCCTATCTGCGCGATGGTTTCGAGTTCCGCAATATCCTGCTCGTCGAGCGCCCCAACGGCGATTTCGGCAAGACTTTGATGCGGCAATTCCTCTATGACGCCTGGCATTATCTGATGCTGAAAGCGTTGAAGGGCTCGACCGACCGACGCGTCGCCGAGATTGCCGAAAAGGCCTTCAAGGAAGTCTCCTATCATCTCGACCGCAGCCGCGACCTGATCATCCGCCTTGGCGACGGCACGGCAGAAAGCCATCGCCGTATGCAGGAGGCGCTCAACGATCTCTGGCCCTTCACGGGCGAAATGTTCATTGGCGATGCTGCCGATGCGGCTCTGGTAGAGGCCGGTGTGATCCCGGAACTGGAAAGTCTCAAACCCGGCTGGGACGAGATCGTCTCCGATGCGCTTGCCGAAGCGACGCTTGAGCGTCCGGCGGATGGCTACATACACAAAGGCGGCCGGCGCGGCGTTCACACAGAGCATCTCGGTTTCATTCTGACCGAGATGCAGTTCCTGCAGCGCGCCTATCCGGGCGCGACCTGGTAGGAGGCGGAAATGGCCACCGCACTTCATCCTTCGGTCAAGGAAGTCTGGCACTGGTTGTCGGAGGTGCCTGACCCGGAAATTCCGGTGATCTCATTAACCGATCTCGGCATCATCCGCGACGTCGGCTGGCAGGACGATACGCTTGTTGTCACCGTGACGCCGACCTATTCGGGCTGTCCCGCCACGACGATAATCAATCTCGATATCGAGCGGGCATTGGCCGAAAAAGGTGTCGACCGGGTGCGCCTCGAGCGCCGGCTGTCGCCCGCCTGGACGACGGACTGGATCAGTGCCGAGGGACGCGAGAAATTGCGCGCCTACGGCATCGCACCGCCGATCGATGGCACGGCCGCCGATGGCATCTTGATGAAGCGTATCGACCGGCTTGCCGGCCGCGCCAATCTCATCATCGCCTGTCCGCGTTGCGGATCGGCCAATACGGAAAAGATCAGCCAGTTCGGCTCGACGCCCTGCAAGGCGGGCTATCGCTGCACCGACTGTCTGGAGCCGTTCGACTATTTCAAGTGCATTTAAGCCTAAAGGACGAGGCTCGCATCCATGGCACGTTTCCACCCCCTGACCGTCACCGAAGTGCGCCGCGAGACGCGCGATGCGGTCGTTGTCACGCTTGTGCCATCCGAGGAGGATCGGGCCGTCTTCGATTTCACCCAGGGGCAATATCTGACTTTCCGCCGCAAGTTCGATGACGAGGAACTGCGCCGCTCCTATTCGATCTGCGCCGGCAAGGATGAGGGCGTGCTGAAAGTCGGCATCAAGCGGGTCGATGGCGGCTGCTTTTCGACCTGGATCAATGAAAATCTGAAAGCTGGCGATACGCTGGAAGCCATGCCGCCGATGGGCGCTTTCTTCACCGCGATCGAGCCGGATGTGGCACGGCACTATCTCGGTTTTGCCGGCGGCAGCGGCATCACGCCGGTTCTCTCGATCATCAAGACCGTGCTGGCGCGCGAGCCGCGCTCGATCTTCACGCTGGTCTATGCCAACAGGCAGGTCAGTTCGATCATGTTTCGCGAGGAACTGGACGATCTGAAGAACCTCTATCTTGGCCGCTTGTCGATATTGCACATTCTCGAAAGCGAGGCGCAGGAGATCGATCTTTTCACCGGCCGGATCGATGCGGAAAAATGCAAGGCGCTCTTCAAGAGCTGGATCGATGTGAAATCGGCCGCCACCGCCTTTATTTGCGGCCCCGAGCCGATGATGCTGGCGATCGCCGCGTCGCTTCGCGAGCACGGCATGCGCGACGACCAGATCAAGTTCGAGCTCTTTGCCTCCTCGCAGCCAGGCCGCGTCCGCCGCAAGATGGAGAGTGCTGCCACCGCCGATCATGAGACGAGCTGCGAGGCGACCGTCACGCTCGACGGCACAACACGTGTCTTCAAGTTTCCCAAGCACGGCCAGTGCCTGCTCGACGCCGCACTCGAAAACACGATGGACGTGCCCTACGCCTGCAAGGCCGGGGTCTGCTCCACTTGTCGGGCCAAGGTTCTCGAGGGCGAGGTCGAGATGGAGGTCAACCACGCGCTCGAGGATTACGAGGTGCGCCAGGGCTATGTGCTGACCTGTCAGTGCCACCCGCTCACCGACCGGATCGTCGTCAGCTACGATCAATAGGGCCGCGTCGAAGGGAGGAACGAGATGTCCGAGATGATGCCGATCGAGCAATATCTGGAGGAGGGTGGGATGCTCTCCTCGCCCGACAACGTGCCTCCCCGCTATCGCGGCGAACTCTTGCGACTGATGGCGAGCTTCGTCGATAGCGAGCTGGCCGGTTCCGCCGGCTTCGCCGACATCATCAACGACGCGCCGGGGATTCAGGAACGCATTTCCGCTGCGCGCATAGTGCTGGAAAAGGCCGACCATGCCGGCCAGGTCCTGAGGATTATGGAGACTTTCGGCGTCGACGGCGGCCGCTATGCCGTCCACCATCCCTGGGCGGTGCGGCTTTCCCGCGAGGCCGATATCGGCGCTGTCAGGCAGGGCGGCGACATGCGGCTTTCCGTGTTCCACTATCCCCTTGAAGGCTGGGTGGACGCGGTTGTCATGAATGTTTTGATGGGTGCTGCCAGCGTCTTACAGCTGAAGGAACAGGTGCGCGTCTCCTATCAGCCGCTCGCCGAAGTCTTCCGCGCCATCCTGCCGCGCGAAAAACGGCATGCGGAGCTCGGCGCGGCCGGTCTTGCCCGCATCGTCGCCGATGAAGAAGGGCGGGCGAAGGCGCGGGCTTCGGTCGCCTATTGGTATCCCCGCGTTGCCGCGAGTTTCGGCCATGCCGGCTCGGCTCGCTTCCAAACATTGTCGCGCTTCGGCCTGCGCCATCAGCCCAACGAAACTTTGCTGGCCGAATGGCAGGCCGATGTCGATGCGCAGCTGTCTGCGCTTGGATTGGCTTAAGCAATTCCGGGAAAAGCGCTTGGCGATTTTCCGTTCGGGATTGCGGGAAAAGATGACGGAAGGACACTCGGATGAACATCATGGCAAACCAGCCGCGCCGGCTTGAAAGCTATGTCGGCGGCACGTGGGTCGTCGGTGCTAGGGAAGGTGTGGCGCTGCTCGATGCATCGACCGGCGCACCGGTCGCATCAATCGATTCCTCGGGCATCGATTTCAAGCAGACCTTGGCTTATGGCCGCGACAAGGGTGGCCCGGCGCTCAGGCGCATGTCTTTCCATGAGCGCGCCGCGATGCTGAAGGCGCTCGGCCAGGCGCTGCTTGAGAGGAAGGAAGAATTCTACGCGCTTTCGACGGCAACGGGAGCCACGCGGGCCGATAGCTGGGTCGATATCGAAGGCGGCATCGGCACCCTGCTGTCCTACGCCTCCAAGGGCCGGCGCGAGCTTCCGAATGCGCGCGTGCTGCTCGATGGCGATGTGGAGCCGCTTTCCAAAGATCAGAGCTTTTCCGCGCAGCATATCTTAAGCCCGCTCCAGGGCGTCGCTGTCCATATCAACGCCTTCAACTTCCCCTGCTGGGGCATGTTGGAAAAACTCGCGCCGACCTTGCTGGCCGGCGTTCCCGCCATCGTCAAGCCTGCGAGCCAGACGGCCTATCTGACCGAACTCATGGCTCGCCGCATCATCGAGACCGGCCTTTTGCCGGAAGGCGCGCTGCAGCTCGTCTGCGGCTCGGTCGGCGATCTTCTTGACCACGTTGAAGGCCAGGATGTGGTGACCTTCACTGGGTCCGCAGCAACCGGCCAGCGCCTGAAGACGCACAAGGCGATTATCGAAAATTCCGTGCGCTTCACCATGGAGGCCGATAGCCTCAATGCTGCGATCCTCGGGCTCGATGCGGCCCCCGGCACGGAAGAGTTTGACCTCTTCGTCAAGGAGGTCGCGCGCGAGATGACAGTCAAGGCCGGCCAGAAATGTACGGCGATCCGCCGCGTCATCGCGCCCCGCGCCTATAGCGAAGCGCTGATATCGGCCCTGAATGATCGCCTTGGCAAGACGGTGATCGGCAATCCGGCCGATGAGACGGTTCGCATGGGGCCGCTCGCAAGCCTCGGCCAGCGTGAGGAAGTGCGGGCGCGCATCCGCGACCTCGCAGCCGATGCGGAGATCGTCGGCGGCGATCCCGATAATCCGCGCGTCCTATCCGGCGATGTAAGCGCCGGCGCCTTTCTCAATCCGGTGCTGCTTTATTGCGACAAGCCGGGCTCGGCACGCGCCGTTCACGACGTCGAAGCCTTCGGCCCGGTCAGCACCGTCATGCCCTATGATACGGCGGAAGAGGTGGTCGATCTCGCGCGGCGTGGGAAGGGCAGCCTTGTTGCCTCCGTCTTCACCAACGATCCCCGTTTCGCCGAGGACGTGGTTCTTGGTCTCGCGCCGTTCCATGGTCGCGTTATGATCGGCAATCGCGCCAGCGCCAAGAGTTCCACTGGCCACGGTTCACCTTTGCCGGGCCTGGTTCACGGCGGGCCCGGCCGTGCCGGCGGCGGCGAGGAACTCGGCGGCATCCGTGGCGTGAAGCACTATATGCAACGCACCGCCGTCCAGGGCACGCCGCGCCTGCTTTCGGCTGTTACGGGCCGCTGGATGGATGGCGCGGATGCCCGCCGCGACAGCGAGCATCCCTTCCGCAAATCGCTCGCCGAGCTGAAGATCGGCGATCAGCTCATCACAGCCACACGCAAGGTGACGCTCGAGGATATCGAGCACTTCGCCAGTTTCACCGGCGACACCTTCTATGCCCATATGGACGAAGAGGCCGCCAAGGCCAATCCGTTCTTCGAGGGCCGTGTCGCGCATGGCTATCTCATCGTCTCTTTCGCGGCCGGCCTCTTTGTCGATCCGGCTCCCGGCCCGGTTCTTGCAAATTACGGTGTCGACAATCTGCGCTTCCTGACACCGGTCAATCCGGGTGATACGCTCCAGGTGCAGTTGACCTGCAAGGAGATCAATCCCCGCATCAATGCCGAACATGGCGAGGTGCGCTGGGATTGCAAGGTAACGAACCAGCTGGACGCTGTCGTCGCGCAATATGACGTTCTGACGATGGTGGCGAAAACGAGAGAGTGAGCGCATGACGACAATCGAGCAAGACCCGCACCGCCTGGAAATGACCGTGCTGATGACGCCGGACATGGCGAATTTCAGCGGCAAGGTGCATGGCGGCGCCCTTCTGAACCTGCTCGATCGCGTCGCCTTCTCCTGTGCGTCGCGCTATTCCAAGCAATATGCGGTAACACTGTCGGTCGATCAGGTGCTGTTCAAGGAGCCGATCAATGTCGGCGAGTTGGTCACCTTCCGCGCCTCGATCAACGATACCGGCCGTACCTCCATGGAGGTTGGCATAAGGGTGGAAGCGGAGAATATCCGCTCCGGCCAGCGCCGCCACACGAACTCCTGTTATTTCACCATGGTTGCCGTCGATGAAGCCGGCCGGCCGGTGCGTGTGCCGGAACTGGTGCCAGTCACGCCGGTTGATATCCGCCGGCACAAGGCCGCCCAGCTTCGCCGCACCTTGCGTCGCGAGTTCGCGCAACGGATGGAAGCGGTGGCCGAAACCGGTCGCGATGTGGAAGGTTTGGGAGCCGACTGAATGGCGCAGATCTATTCCTATGACGGCGTGATCCCGGTCATCGATGCGGCAGCCTTCGTGCACCCAGCCGCAACCGTCATCGGCGATGTCATCATCGGCCCGGCCTGCTATGTCGGGCCGGGTGCCGTGCTGCGGGGTGATTTCGGGCGTATCGTGCTCGAGCGCGGCTCGAATGTGCAAGAGACCTGTGTCGTCCATAGTTTCCCGAATCTCGAGGTCGTCATTGGCGAGGCGGGGCATATCGGCCACGGCGCGGTGCTGCATGGCTGTCGCATCGGCGCCAATGCCATGGTCGGCATGAATGCCGTCATCATGGACGAGGCCGTCATCGGGGAAAATGCCATCGTGGCCGCCATGGCCTTCGTGAAGGCCGGCGCCGAAATCCCGGCAAACAGCCTCGCTGTCGGCTCGCCGGCGCGTGTCGTGCGCGAGTTGACGCAGGAAGAGATCGCCTGGAAGCGCCAGGGCACCTCCATCTATCAGCGCCTAGCGCTGGAGGCGAAGGAGAAGCTGGTGGCCATCGAGCCACTGACTGCGCCAGAGCCGGATCGCCGCCGCATTCGGGCGCCGGAATACGATCCGCTTATTCTTGAAAGGATGAAGCTCGGCGACTGACCGGCTGCGTCAACGGCGCCTCAACGGACGGCCTTGACCCCTTCGAGGATGAGGGTGGTGGCAATATCGGCATATTCGTCGCGGGTGATCGGCCCATTCGGCCTGAACCACATATAGACCCAGTTCATCATGCCGAAGAGCGACATGGTGACCGGCATCAGCAGCGGCCGGTTCTTGTTGAGATCCGGATTGAGATCCTCGATGACGGTGGAGAAACGCCTGACGATACGCCGTTCGATCGTCCGCAATTCCGCCAGCTGCTCTTCCGATAGGGCATGCGTGCCGTTGAGCTGCACCTTATGTTCGTTGTCGGCACCTTCATAGTTCTTCAGCACGGCCTTCACCAGCAGACGCAGCCGCTCTTGCGGCGTAACATCGGTGCGATCCGCCGTTTCGATCGCGCTTTCCAGCTCCGTCAGATGCGTTTGCACGATGTCGAAGATCAGCGCGTCCTTGCCGGGGTAGTAGTGGTAGAGCAGCGCTTTCGAGACATTGCCACGCGAAGCGATCATCGACATGGACGCCTTCTCCATGCCCATCTCGGCGAAAACAGCCGCGGCACTTGCCAAGATGCCACGCTGCTTTTCCTCGAAATCAACTGCGCGCGTGCGTGCCATGTAATCCTGCTCTGCTCATTCCCGATTGCCCGTGACCGTGTCTAGCGGCCGATCCTTCCCATATACAATCAAATGCTTGCCAGGCTATCCCGCCGGATGTCTCGATTATTCTTTTGGGCGGTTGTCGACAATGCGTTTCGCCTTGCCTTCGGAGCGCGCGACGCCGCCCGGCGGATGCACGGTGATCTTCGTCGAGACCCCGACCACGCTCTTGATGTGGTGGGTAAGTTCCTTTGCCGAAACATTTCGCGCGGTTTCGTCCGCCGCCTCCAGCGTGCACTCCACATGAACGGTCATGTCGTCCATGCGGCCGGAGCGTGTCAGTTCGATCTGGAAGTGCGGCGCGAGCCCGCGGCATTTCAGGATCTGCTCCTCGATCTGCGTCGGAAAGACGTTGACGCCGCGCAGGATCATCATGTCGTCGGAGCGGCCGGTCACCTTTTCCATGCGGCGCATCGAACGAGCCGTGCCGGGCAGCAGCCGCGTCAGGTCCCGCGTGCGATAGCGGATGATCGGTAGGCCTTCCTTGGTCAGTGTGGTGAGGACCAGCTCGCCGATCTCGCCGTCAGGCAATGCTTCGCCGGTAACCGGATCGATGATCTCCGGATAGAAATGGTCTTCCCAGATGTGCAGTCCGTCCTTGCTCTCGACGCATTCGTTGGCGACGCCCGGACCCATGACTTCCGACAGGCCGTAAATGTCGACGGCGTGCATGTCGAAGGCGTGCTCGATTTCCTCGCGCATGGCATTGGTCCATGGCTCGGCGCCGAAGATGCCGACGGCGAGCGAGCTTTCTCTGGGATCGAGGCCCTGCCGGCGGAATTCGTCGAGGATCGAGAGCATGTAGGAAGGCGTCACCATGATGATGCGCGGTCTGAAATCCTGTATCAGCGCGACCTGCCGTTCCGTCATGCCGCCCGACACCGGTACGACGGTGCAGCCGAGCTTCTCCGCGCCGTAATGCGCGCCGAGGCCGCCGGTGAAGAGGCCGTAGCCATAGGCGATATGCACCAGGTCACCCGCCCGCCCGCCGGAGGCGCGAATCGAGCGGGCAACGAGGCTTGCCCACGTTTCGACGTCCTTGGCGGTATAGCCGACAACGGTCGGCTTGCCCGTCGTGCCGGAGGATGCGTGGATGCGGGCAAGCTTTTCGCGCGGAACGGCGAACATGCCGAAGGGATAGGTGTCGCGGAGATCTTTCTTGGTTGTGAAAGGAAATTTGGTGATATCGGACAGAGTCTTGAGATCGGACGGATGTATGCCCAGCTCATCGAAACGC
This sequence comes from Rhizobium sp. KNZ2-6A, assembly GCF_056755475.1. Taxonomy (NCBI): domain Bacteria; kingdom Pseudomonadati; phylum Pseudomonadota; class Alphaproteobacteria; order Hyphomicrobiales; family Rhizobiaceae; genus Rhizobium; species Rhizobium sp. KNZ2-6A. The sequence continues at coordinate 89,752 of NZ_JBNDIC010000024.1, forward strand.
TTGTTATAAAAGGGTGAATTCTCGTAGGCGTGAGTGAGCGTCCATTTCATGCGTTCGAGCTGCAGCGCGGAAATCTCGTCGCGCGAGGCGGTTTCGATCGCCTCAAGCTCACCGGGACGTGGCGAAAGGTTTTCCATGAATGTCTCCTCCAAAAATCCCAGGCGCTGCCGCCGCGAACCTCAGAGCATTTCCGCTTTTCTTCGAATCGCGAAAACGCTCTATCTCCTTGTTTTCCCGCAATTCCGGACGGAAAACCGCTGCGCACTTTTCCTGGAATTGCTCTATTCCGGCAAAAGTGCGCCCTTGACCGTTCGCGAGTGACCGCGGAACTCCGCGATCTGCTCGCCCTCCTGATTGGTAACCGCGATGTCGTAGATGCCGCCTCGCCCGCGGCGCGACACCTCCCGTGCCGTCGCCGTCAACCAGTCTCCCTTGAAAGCCGGCGCGATGTAGGTCACCGAACAGTGCAGGGCGACGGTGCGCTGGTTATAGGTGTTGCAGGCGAAGGCGAAGGTCGAGTCGGCCAAGGTGAAGATGTAGCCGCCATGGCAGGTGCCGTGGCCGTTCGTCATCGCCTCGGTAATCGCCATCGAAAGGCTCGCTTTACCGGGGGCTACGGCAAGCAGCTCCATGCCGAGGTGACGGGTGGCGTTGTCTTCGTCCCACATGGCCCTGGCGCAGGCTTCCGCAAGCGACTGCGGCGAAATGCTGCCAGCCGCGCTCATTGCCCCTTGAACTCCGGCTTGCGCTTTTCGAGGAAGGCGGCGACGCCCTCGGCATAGTCGGCGCTGCGGCCGGCCTCGCGCTGCAGGTCGCGCTCAAGATCGAGCTGTTCGTCAAGCGAATTGGTTGCCGCCGCCTGGATGGCGCGCTTCGTCAGGCCCAGGCCTTTGGTCGGGCCGGCGGCGAGCCGGAGGGCGAGAGCCTTTGCCTCCTCCATCAGCTTGTCGTCGTCCACCGCGCGCCAGATCAGGCCCCAGCTGGCCGCCGTTTCCGCGTCCAGAGGCTCGGCGGTCAGCGCCAGCGCCTTGGCGCGCGCCTCGCCGACAAGGCGCGGCAGGTTCCAGGTGCCGCCGGAATCCGGCACGAGGCCGATTTTCGCGAAAGCCTGGATGAAGCGGGCCGAGCGTGCCGCAAGCGTGATGTCGCAGGCAAAGGCGATATTGGCGCCGGCGCCGGCCGCCACGCCGTTGACTGCGCAGACGACAGGTTTTTCCAGGCTGCGGATGAGGCGGAGCAGCGGATTGTAGAAGGTTTCGATCGTGTGGCCGAGATCCGGCGTTCCCTTGCGCGGGTCGCGGTCGCCAAGGTCCTGGCCTGCCGAGAAGCCGCGGCCCGCTCCCGTCAGGAGAACCGCACGTACCTCCGCATCCTTGTGCCCGCGCTCGAAACCGGCGCGCAGCGCAAGGTGCATTTCCTCATTGAAGGAATTGAGTTTGTCGGGTCGATTGAGCGTGAGGCTCAAAACGCCATCGGCAAGTGCCGACAGAATGGTGTCGGAATCGGACATGTTTCCTCCCCGTCGCCTTCCCACGGCAACTGCAAAATTCTTGCATAAACCGACCGGTCAATCAATTATAAAAGTAATGATTGGCAGCACGGCCCTTGGTAGAAGCTGGAAAGCGGAGCCCTATAGATTGTAACCGATTCTATTTCTACGTAGCATCGGCCCGAGCCTTGTGAGGAGTTCGGGGGAGGTCTTGCGGCATGGCAAAGCTGGTGTTCGCTTTGAACCAGTCCCTGGACGGCTATGTCGACCACACGGAATTTGCGCCCGACGCCACGCTCTTTCGTCATTTCATCGACGACGTGCGCGGCCTTGCCGGCATTGTGTATGGTCGCCGCATGTACGAGGTGATGCGGTATTGGGATGAAGATCATTCCGAATGGGACGAGGAACAACGCGACTATGCGGCAGCGTGGCGGAGCCGGCCGAAATGGGTCGTGTCACGCTCGCTGAAATCAGTCGGCTCAAACGCCACTCTTGTCGCTGAAGACATCGAGGTGACGATACGCGGGCTGAAGGCTCGACTGAATGGGGAGATCGAAGTTGCCGGACCTGAGCTCGCACGAAGTCTGACCGACCTTGGTCTCGTTGACGAATATCGACTGTACCTCCATCCCGTCGTGCTTGGCCGAGGCAAGCCGTTCTTCGCCGGCCCGCGGCCGCCGCTCCGCCTTGTGGCGAGCGATCGCATTGGCAAAGACGTGATCAGGTTGACATACGTCCCCGCATAGTCGCGCGGCATACATAGCCTTTAGTCGCCTTGACCGCTCGCTGCATGGACAACCACAGAGGGAAAAATCCTAAGAAATTGGCAGTCGTCCAACCACGCTCTTTACAAATGACCGACGGTCAGTCATAAATCTTCACTATCGGAATCTGGAGAGGTTCGAATGGTAGTCGTTGTTCATGGGTTGGGAGCGTCGGCGCGGAGTGGCGCCTGTCCTCCCTCATCGCTTAGGAAAAATCCGCGTCATGATCCGTCACGATCTTAGCCAATGGCCGCTTGTGCTGTCTGCCGCCCGTGGTTCGATGTCGCCCGAAGAACAGCTTGCGTTCCTCTCCGACTGGACGTCGTGGCTTGACCGCGGCGAACCCTTTTCGACCCTGCACGTCTTCACGGATGCCGATGCAATCCAGCGCCCCGAGGGCGGTGCAAGGCAGGCAAAGGTCTGGCTTCAATCCAACGGCGAGCGGATCAAGCGGCTGGTGATCGGCATGGCGACCGTCGTGCCCGGCGATGCCGCGGAGGAGATGAGCCGGATGAATGCCGAAAAGCTCTATGGCGTCCCCGCGCAGATCTTCGATGAGGTCAACGAGGCGACGATGTGGCTCGCCTCCGTTTCCGCGGCGCAAAGAAGGCCGGTGAGCATGGGACGTGTGCTGCGGAGCCTGACCGATTTGTGCAGGCCGTCATGATGGCATTCAAAACGCTATTACCCGATTGTGACGAGACGCATTGGCCGCTGGCGATTGTGATCGCGGAGGCGAAGCTGGACGCCGCTGGGGTGGGATCGGGCTTCGATACCCTCGAGCGCTGGCTGGGATACGAAAAGCCGTTCGCCCTTCTGTTGATCTCGGCATACGGACCGCTGCTTGCGGATGATACGGCCATTCTGGCTATGGCGGTGCAGCGGATCGGGATTGCCCGCGACGCCCTTCATCAGTTTCTTCTCGGCATTGCCGTCGTCGTTCCGGCGGCGACGGCTGACGGCGTGCGGCAAAGTCTTGCTCGTCTTCCGCTTCATATGCCGCTAGAAATCTTCAACAAGGCTGCGCCCGCTGCGGAATGGCTATGCAGTTCCATTCTTCGGCCGGCGGGCCTTGCCATCGATAGACTGTAGATGAGGAAAAGCCTGTGACCACCACAGAACGCCCGCGCCCGCGCACCAAGCCCCCGGAAATCCGCCGGGAGGAACTGATGGACGCCGCGCAGCGCCTGTTCCTGGAGCAGGGCTTTGCTGCGACCAGCGTTGCGGAAATCGTCGAGGCCGCCGATGTCGCCAAGGGCACTTTCTATCTCTATTTCCAGACGAAGGAAGACGTTCTTGCCGCTCTGAAGGCGCGCTTCATCGAGCGCTTTTGCGAAAAGATCGACGCGGCTGCCGCGGCTGCGTCCTCCGGCAGCTGGATGCATCGGCTCGATGTCTGGATAGGGTCATGTGTGGTCGGCTATCTCGACGAGGTCGCGCTGCACGATCTGGTTTTCCATGAATTCCATCCGGCCAAACGAGGCATGAAACGCGCCAACCCGCTGGTCGCCCGCCTTTCATCCTTCCTGCTCGAAGGGCAGGAAGCTAAAGCCTTCTCCTTCATTGACGCCCGGCTCTCGGCCGTCATGCAGTTCAATGCCATGCACAGCGCCGTCGATGACTGTCTGGCCGAGGGATCGACCGTCGACCGGCAGAAACTGGTCGATGTCGTCACCGATTTCTGTCGGCGTTCCGTCTGCCCCTGAGCGACCTGCGCTAACAATCCACAAGCCGGCCCATAAAGGACCGGCTCTCACCCCTTGATCTTCATGGTATTTTGCTAAGTATCGCACCGTCGATGCACCGAGTGACAGGATGGGATTGATGGCAGGCGAAACTGAAGACAAGGCCGTGGATTTGTCGGTCGATGATGCGTTCTTTGACCTTCTAACGGACAGTTTTCGCCGCATCGTCGGTGTTGCCCTTGTGGATGAAGGGGCCGGGCCGGATTGGCTCTATCGTGACGCACCTTTCGTGGTCCTCGCCCACAATAGGGATGCCGACCCCCGTTTCGTTTACGCTAACAAGGCTGCGCAGAATTGCTTCGAATATCCGTGGGACGAGTTCGTGACGCTCCCCTCGCGGCTTTCGGCGGAGCTTCCCGATCGTGCGGAGCGCCAACGGCTGTTGGACGCGGTGACGCGCGACGGCTTTATTTCCGACTATCGCGGGCTGCGGATCGCAAAATCCGGGCGTCGTTTTTGGATCGAGGACGGCATCGTCTGGCAGCTTGTGGATCGCGATGGGAATTTGCGCGGGCAGGCCGCCACATTTTCCAAATGGAAGGATGCCTAGCGCGAATTCAAATAGGGAGAGCCGATGTCGTTCTCCGGGTTCGACGCATGTCTCATTTGCATCGGCGCCGGTCGCCAAGCGACCGTACGAAGTGTATAGTAAGTACTTCGGCCTAGCTGCGTCAGGCGCGTTGCGTGACGCCATCTTGTCATGGTCGCGTTGATAAGACCATATTGTTGAATATACGAACAAATAATCACCAATACACTGCCCGAAGTTTCTGGCCGGTGTCGTGGCCATGTTTCTTGCTTCATCGTGAAACTTCGAAGATTGTCATTATGTCAAACCACTGGATATTGCCCGGCAATCCAATTTTTCCGGCTCGCACTCTTGAGGAAACACAGTATTTTCTGGCCGAGCTCGAGGCCTGCACAACTCAGGAGGAGTTGGCCGAGGTCGTCATTCGATATGTGGAGCCGTTCGGCGCGACCAATGTTCTGGTCGGCACCATGCCCCAGATTGGCGCGACCAAACGCCAGCAGATAGGCCATGTCCTGATCAATGCATGGCCGAATGATTGGTCGGCTCGCTATTTTTCTCAGAACTATCTCTTCAAGGATCCGACGATCACGCTGGTACGTGAAGGGCTTGAAAGCTTTTTCTGGGATGAGGACGAAGTCGCCGGACTTCGGTCCGGTATGCGGGTCATGGGCGAAGCCAAGGAGTTCGGCCTTGCCGAGGGGTTCACCATGACGCTTCCGAGCCTGGGGCCTGAACATGTCGGCTTTTCGATTGCCGGCGAGCGGCTGCAGCTCGCGCCGGAAAACAAGAAGAATCTGGCGCTTGTTGCGAATTTTGCGGTCTATCGCGCCTTGCGGATCCGACGCACTCAGCAAAACAGCAGCGTCCTTAAATTGACGGCACGGGAACGTGAGGTTCTTCAGCTGGCGGCCGAAGGCTGGAAAGAGCGGCAGATCGCCTCGCGCCTCGGAATCACGGATCACGCCATCGACAAGTACATGCGCTCCTGCCGTGAAAAGCTTGGTTCGCGCAATACCAATCACGCTATTGCCGTTGCTCTGCGAAAGGGTCTGATTTCGTGAGGTACGCTTTTCCGTACCTGTGGTGATCGTGAAACGGTTCGATGATCAGCTTGCCCAAACAGGAGAGCTGTAGAGATGCTTCATATTATCACCGACCGGAACATGCACGACTATCAGGACGAGATGGATCAGGCATTTCGCCTGCGGCACCGCGTATTCGTCGAGGAGCGCGGATGGAGTGATCTGACGCGTGCCGATGGTCGCGAGACCGACCAATTCGATACGGCGGACGCCGTGCATATGCTTTTCATCAATGAAGGCGAGGTTCTTGGATATCAGCGAATGCTGCCCTCCATCAAACCCCACCTCCTGTCCGAGGTATTGCCGCAGCTTTGCGAACAGGAGAGGCCTGTCGGCCGGCACATATGGGAATGGACGCGCTATTGTGTCGAGCCGGCCTACAGAGAACATGGACGTGCCCTGAGCGCGGTTTCCAACACGCTGCTTTCGGGTTTTGTCGAATGGGGTTTGGAAAACAATATCAATACCGTGATCATCGAAATGCAGCCGCTTTGGATCCTTCGGCTACTGCAGCTTCATTTCCGGGTCAGCGCGCTCGGATTACCGCAGTCGATTTCAGGAGAGGATGTCGTCGCTGTCACCGCATCGTTCGATGAGCGCACACTGGCGAAGCTTCGTTCCCTGAAGACGGACCTGCGCCGTCGCGCGGCTTAGATGGAATGCCATCGGATGCTTTAGCGGCATGCGCACATCGGCTATTCGATATGCAGCCTCATTCCCCTATAAAATAGCCCTCCAGCACGGCCGCTCAGCGTCGTGCTGGAGCGCCTGACGCATCCCGCTGGCATCGCCCGTTCTGCAGTGAATTGCTGCATATCGGGAGGTATCGAAGACAGGTTTGGCCCTTCCAATTTCCCCTCCCTTGAGGCATTCATAATCAATGAGGAATGTTTAATATAAACAATCCTTCTCAGCTTTCGAACAGTCTGTGAGATCAGTATGAAGACGCATTCCTCGTCACCTTCCGCGGAAACGATGCCACCGCATCTGCTTGAAGAAACGACGGCCTTGATAGCGGCCATGGAGGCAGCACAGACCGAAGCCGATATCCTGCGGCTGGTGCTTGTCTATATCGGCCGCTTCGGCGCGACACATGTGCTGGCGGGCACAATGCCGCCGATCGGCGACACGAAGCGGCAGCAGGTCGGCCATATTCTTCTCAATGCATGGCCGACCGATTGGATCTCCCGTTATTTCAGCAACGACTATCTGCGCCACGATCCGACGATACACATGGTCAAGGAGCGGCATGCGCCCTTTTTCTGGCGGGACATAGAGGGCCAGAGACTGCAGAACGTGATGGCGCGCGATGTCATGGGGGAGGCCGGAGAGTTTGGTTTGCGCGAGGGTTTCACCATCGCCCTGCAAACTTTCGATGGGACCCTGATAGGCTTTTCCATCGGCGGCGAGCATCTCGAGATCAGGGAGCAGGAGCGCGGCGGTCTGCAATTGCTGGCGACCTTTGCCGTGGATCGTGCCCTCCAACTCAAGGAGCTGGATCAGCTTCCGTTGCTGAAAGGTGTCACGCTCAGGGAAAGACGTGCGCTGCAATTGGCAGCGGATGGCTTGCGGGATCATGAGATCGCGGTGAGGATGGGCATCACCCATCACGGTGCCGAAAAGCATCTGCGCTCGGTTCGCGATAAGCTTGAAGCAAAAAATACAACCAATGCCATCGCGATCGCCATTCGGCTCGGTCTGATAAGATAGGATCGACTTTCTGCTGCACCGACTGGGAAGTTTCGCTAGAGCATTTCCGCTTTTCTTCGAATCGCGAAAACGCCCTATCTTATTGTTTTGCTACGCATTCCGGACGGAAAACCGCTGCGCACTTTTCCTGGAATTGCTCTAGAACTCGCGGCGTCAACCGGCACATAGAAATGTCCGCAATTCGCAAATTCGCGTTGCCGCACATCTCAAAGAATGAATTGTTGCTCAGCCCATGCAGCGAATTCTTCCAGGCGTTCCAGCGCCCTTTCAGCGTCATTTCGTGTCTTGGCCCTCGATCCGTACTGCACTTCGTCCTTTTGCTCGAGAAGTGCACGCAGATTTGCCTCCTGCTTCGCAGGTAGGGCTTTACCCAGAGCTGCCCGCAAGAGTTTGATGACAGCCTGATGGTCTCCCTGGTTGATTTCCCCGCGAAACTTGGCCGTCAAGGCGTCGGAATACGCTATCGCACAGTTGATAACCGTCGACATAGACGGGTTCCCGATGTCGCCTGGATCGGCGACGAGGTTGCTGTTGCGCGCGTCTTTAAGAAACCCGCGGGCGATCAGGAGTCTACCGGTAGCAAAAGCGGCGTCTTTCTTTTTGGTAGATCCAATCCTAGCCATGCGTCGCCCTCTGAAGCGGCACTGCGTCCTCGGGGCGCTTCCCGGAAATGACGATCGCGTCCTGCTTTACGTTTTTCCACCACGGATCATCGCTTTCAGCAAGTCGTCCGACATCATCAAAATCCAGCCCGACCACGTTGGGGAAGAAGGCCAATTTCTCCGCCGCATCCCTAAGCTCCTCTCGAAGGCCTTCCACTACTCCTGCCAGATGGTCTGCTCGGGCGATGATGCCGATGTCGAGATCACTGTCCGGTCCGTCGTCTCCTCGGGCGGCGCTGCCGTATACGAAAAGACTGAAGACAGGCCTTTTGGCGGCACTCTGACGCAAAGTCTCCAGGATTGCCGCAAAGCGCTCGCTCTCTGCTTTGAACAGCGCCGACAGCGTTGGAGCGAGATAGTGGCTGTCATTAAAGCGGTACACCTTCGAACGCCCCGACCCCATTGAGGAGACAATCCCAAGAACCTCGAGCGCGAGAAGTCCGGCCCGGACGCTTTCACGAGATAGTCGGCTTCCCCGGACGATTTCAGAAGATGCCAGCATTCCTCCATGCTGCGACAGAACGCGGAGAACCCTGATATTCGAATCGACACCGAGCATGGCGGTAAGAGGGTTGCGTATCGCGCTCTCTCGTTCCGAACGGGCCAATCTTTGCCTCCGCACCTGGTTGGTTGCCTTGATATCTAGCCGTATGCCTAGATATCTTGCTTTTTGCCTAAATATCCAGGCATAAAAGAGTTGTCAACGATAGATGCCGTGCTTTCATGCACTCACCGGGCAGTGGCGCGAATATGTTCACATCTCAACCATGCTGTTATATACAAGTCGCCGTGGGCCATGAGAAAAGGCCGCACGCCCTTGCGTCCGGGCGATGATTGTTTCGGTACCATTATTGCCTTTATTCAGGACTCTACTAAATATGGTTCGGACATAGCAAATTGGCTATCGGAATTCGGATCGTAAAAACTCGTGCTGAATCAGAAGCAGAGGCGTGCGAATGACGTTTGACTGGTCTGTTTGCTGAGGACGGCCGATTTGGACGCCACCAGCTTCAATCATGAAGAAGTCGATGCTGCCCCCGGCGGCCGAAAGGCGTCGTTCAGTGGTGGTCATTGCCGTAAGGGTATTGTTCCCTGCGATCCCACCAATTCCGAACAAAATCGCTTTCAAAGCAGGCGCCGATCGCAGGCGCCGGTAAGGATGCGACAACTTTGGCGCGGAAGGGTCCCTCGTAAACCTCGCCAGAGCCGACGCAATCAGAATTCCCAGCGACCTGTTCCCGAAAAATAGAGTTACCAGTCATGATAAAACGCATGGTGATCATGCTGATCGTCATAGGCCTGATCCTGGGCGGGATTTTCGGCTTCCAGGCCTTCAAGAACCGCATGATCGCGGCGTATCTGGCTAATCTCAAGGCACCACCGCAGACGGTCTCCACAATTACGGCGGCAACGAGCCCATGGCAAACCACGCTGCAATCGATAGGCAGCTTCAATGCGGTCGAAGGCGCCAATCTCTCGGCCCAGGTCCAGGGCATCGTCCAGAAGATCGGCTTTCAAGACGGCCAGGATGTCAAGAAAGGCGATCTCATCGTCCAGCTGCTTGCCGATCAGCAGATTGCAACGCTACAGCAATACCAGGCATCGGCGACAAACGCGCAGATCGCCTATGAGCGCGATTCAAAGC
>NZ_JBNDIC010000025.1:0-90457 GCF_056755475.1 Rhizobium sp. KNZ2-6A
TCCAGGCCTTGGCGTCCGCCTGCAGCTGCTGGATATCGAAGACACCGTTCGGATCATGGGCGATGACACCGTTCGGCATGCCGTTCTCGCGGATCCATGCGGTCAGCGCGCGCGTGTCGATGCCGCAGAGGCCGATGATGCCGCGCGCTTTCAGCCATTGGTCGAGGTGCTTGGCGGCGCGATAGTTCGAGGGATCGGTGATATCGGCCTTGAAGATGACGCCGACGGCACCGTGGCGGGCGGCGGGTGTCAGATCTTCGATATCTTCGTCGTTCGTGCCGACATTGCCGATATGCGGGAAAGTGAAGGTGACGATCTGGCCGAGGTAGGAGGGATCGGTCAGGATCTCTTCGTAACCCGTCAGCGCCGTGTTGAAGCAGACTTCGGCCTGGACCTTGCCGGTCGCGCCGATGCCCTTGCCTTCGATCACGGTACCATCGGCGAGAACGAGGAGGGCAGTCGGCTTTTCAGTGGTCCATGGGGCTGTGGCGGTCATAGTCATCCCGTTTCCGGCGTCGAGCGCGGCCTTGAAGAGACCGGCGGTTCCGCCATGTTTGTAGCAAGGTACAGCCGGCGACGCGCGTCACGGCTTGAGATCTTCCTATCGATCTAATGTGCAGGTGATGGACATAGCTAAACAAGGCGAGCCGGTCAATGCGCGCTTTTGCTTTCCCATCAAGGAATTCGGGCTCTCGGGCGCAATTGCATTGATCGACCCTGTTGGTCTAAGAGACAACAACATGACACAAGTGGCCGGATCGATCCTCGCCGGCCTGCTTCAAGGAGTTAAAGACATGATCCGCGAAACCCTTTCCAACGCCCAGAAGGACGCCATGAAGGCAAGGGATACGGCGAGGCTTTCGACCGTTCGTCTCATCCTTGCGGCCATCAAGGACAAGGACATCGCCAATCGCGGCCTCGGCAAGGAGCAGGCGAGCGAGGATGAAATCCTGCAGCTGCTCGCCAAGATGATCAAGCAGCGCGAGGAATCGGTGAAGATCTATATCGACGGCGGGCGGCCCGAGCTGGCTGACAAGGAACGCGAGGAAATCGCCGTCATCCAGGGTTTCATGCCCGAACAGCTTTCCGAAGAAAAGGTGCGCGAGATCTGCGTCGCGATCGTTGCGGAACTTGGCGCGCAGGGCCTGAAGGACATGGGCAAGTGCGTGGCCGCCCTGCGCGAGCGCTACGCCGGCCAGATGGATTTCGCGAAGGCCTCGGCTATCTTGAAGGAATTGCTGAAGTAAAATTCTGCTTCACCCTCGGCATGCCGGTCCGCCGCAGGCCGAGGGTGTTTTGCCAGGCGGCGTCTATGATGGCGAATTTTCCCACCTGATAATTGCAATATTCCTGGATGAAACAGTTGGCCAGCCAGAGCTGGCTCCGTCCCGAAGGTCCCGTCCATCCGACGCTTTGCATTTTTATGGCCTTGTTCATGAGCCGCTTTGCATTGGTTCTGGAGATGAGGAACCGGCTGCAGAGGTCCGTGAAGGCAACCCGCCCGATGATCGTTTTCTGCGTGGTCGGGTTGATCATCCCGACGCGGGAAATCAGGTAGTCCATGATGATGCCGCCGGAATTTGCCCAGGTGAACAGATTAAAAGTTTCTCCTGGGTGGCGCAGGTCGTCACTCTCGATGATGCCGACGGAGATTTCGGGCTGCAGCAGGCCGATGAGTTCCGGTTGTTTGTCAAACAGGGCGTTGCGTTTGCCGCCATCCAATCGGTCCAGCACGGAGAGATGAATGCTGACCCACTTCGCAAGCTGCTTTGCGGCCGCTTCCGTGGGCTGCATCGGCCGTGCCCGCCGATCGGCCGCGGCGGGCAGATAGCGTAGGAAGCCGAGTGCCAGCATCTCCCGAATGAAACTGAGCGCCGTATTGCGGCTGGCGATCTCATGCTCGACGATATAATGGGCAAAACGGCTGGCATGGATGCCGGGCGGCTCGCCGTCGATGCCGCCGCAATGGAGACCAAACCCGGCGAGCGCCATCAGCCAGCGCTGCTGCGAAGAAAAAACAGAGCATACACGCTGATTTTCATCATAAGTGGATATTATTTCTCTAGTATAACTGAGGATTTCCGTGAAAAAATCAGGGTCTTGAGCAAGTTCCTTTGCGGATAAAGACATGTAGCCGTCTCCGTTGAACTGAGCAAAATTCTAAAATGTCTGAGTAGATAATCGTTAAGATCGCATATGCGAAGATAATAAAAGATATTCATCGAGATTGTTGCGTCAAGATACTCACGCATGCGGAACCAGAATGTTTCCGCAACACAGCTGATTGCTCTTGTTTCGTGAAATTGGGGGTGGCCCGAAATTAGAGAAGGCAGGAGCTGGGGGAGCTCCTGCCTTCTTGCGCTTTGCAGGCGTTTGATGACGCAGGGTGGGGCCCAAAAATCAAACGTCTTTTGCAAAGGCACTCAGGTGGGGCGGCGCCGGGGGTAGGGATGGTGCCCCACCTGAGTATCTGGTGAACTTATCTGAGGATCCTGACTTCCTGGGGCAGGGCCAATGCCTGCGACGGCAGTCCGGACATTTGAATCTTTACGCCTGCCGTGAGAGCAGGGACCTTCATATCCGCCGGCAACTGATATCCAGCACCGGCATAGAGTACATTCTTGTCGTCAGCGCCGCCGGTCATCGTGGCCGAGCTGTAGGTAGCTGTGGCGAAGACGGCTGCGGCTGCCAAGGGTACGATCAGAATGCGCATTTCCTCTCCTAAACTGAAAGCCCTGTACTGTTGGCTTTCCGTTCGTCGGAGCGTCTCGGCATGTCGCGTCGCGAAGCAGTTCTTCGCCGGCTTGTCTCGCCCCGTGAGAAGGACGCTATTGCGCCGCACATCAACAATCAAATTACAAAAAAATAATGTTTGGCTTACGAACAATGCCGTAAATGCGCCGCCGGAGAGTGTCGCCTATGTGCAGCTCTTTTGCACCCATTGATTGTCCATTGCGTGTGTTTTGCTTGCGCGGATCGACTTCAGGCTGTGCAAGTCTTTGCTTTCTCGTGGATTTTCGCGTACCAACCAGTTACTCAGTCGCTCACTGAGAGGTCGAATCCTCCCTGCGGAGGAGGCAATTGCTTTATCTTCCGAGGGTCGGATGCGGCATTCGGGGCGCCTGAAGAAGAGGCGAAAGCGGATGGCTGTTCACGGAGTTGTGATCGCAAAGGTGGGAAGGCAATCTCTGGTAAAGGCCTGTGAATACCGTGTGTGGATATCCAGGCAGCGTGGCAATGCCTCTCATTCCTGTTTATATGGGGCAAGCCAGAGGTAGCCATGCGATTTTCCAATACGTTTCTCGACGAGATTCGCGACCGCGTCTTGATTTCGGACGTGATCGGTCGTCGTGTGACCTGGGATCGGCGCAAGACCAATGTGCCGCGCGGGGATTATTGGGCTTGCTGCCCTTTTCATGGCGAGAAATCGCCGAGCTTCCACTGCGAGGATCGCAAGGGGCGCTATCATTGCTTCGGCTGCGGTGTCACGGGCGACCATTTCCGTTTTCTCACCGAGCTGGAGGGTTTGAGCTTTCCGGAGGCGGTGCAGCAGATTGCCGATATGGCCGGCGTTCCCATGCCGGTTGCCGATCCGATGGAGGCCAAGCGCGAAAAGGAACGCACGTCGCTGCTCGATGTCATGGAGATGGCGACTCAGTTTTTCCAGGATCAGCTGCAGACAGCCAATGGCGCGCGGGCGCGGGCCTATCTGCGTGATCGCGGCCTCAGTGGGCGCACCATCGAGACCTTCCGCCTGGGATATTCGCCCGACATCCGCAATGCGCTGAAAGAACATCTCGCCGGCAAGGGCGTGCTGAAAGACCAGATGGAGGCCTGCGGCCTCGTCGTGCATGAGAACGTGCCGGTCTCCTACGACCGCTTTCGCGACCGCATCATGTTTCCGATTCTCTCTTCCAGAGAAAAGGTGATCGCCTTCGGCGGCCGCGCCATGTCGGCCGATGCGCCGGCGAAATACCTGAACTCCAACGAGACCGAGCTCTTTCACAAGGGCAATGTACTCTACAATTTCACGCGCGCGCGCCGTGCTGCCCAGGGTGCCGATGGCGCCGGCACCATCATCGCCGTCGAAGGCTATATGGATGTCATCGCGCTGCATCAGGCCGGAGTCGAGAATGCGGTTGCGCCACTGGGTACGGCGCTGACCGAGAACCAGCTCGATCTTCTCTGGAAGATGACGCCGGAGCCGGTCCTCTGCTTCGACGGCGATGGCGCCGGCATCCGCGCCGCCAATCGTGCCGCCGATCTGGCGTTGCCGCATATCAAGCCGAACCGCACCGTGCGCTTTGCGCTGCTGCCTGACGGCAAGGATCCGGATGATCTCGTCCGGCATGACGGGCGCCCGCCCTTCGACAAGGTGCTGGCGCAGGCAAAGCCGCTGGCCGATCTGATATGGGCGAGGGAAGCCGGGAGCGGCACGTTCGAAACGCCGGAAGCGCGGGCGGAGCTGGAAGCGCGGCTACGGCGCATCGTCTCCGTCATCGCGGATGAGGATGTTCGCCGTCACTATCAGCAGAACATGCGCGAGCGGCTGAGCGGATTGTTTCAGCCGCAATTCCAGCGAAACGGTGGCCAGCAGGCGCGCGGCTTCTCGCGCGACGGCAATGGCCGCTCTTTCGGCGGTCGCGGCGGACAGGCGCGCGGTGCTCCGCCAATGCCGACGACGGCATCCGATCGCTTACAGCGTTCGGCCATGATCAAGGGACATCAGGATATTCCGAGTCTTCGCGAAAGCGTGCTGGCTTTGACCATCGTCAATCATCCGCCGCTGTTGCAGGACGAATATGACGAGATTGCCGCGATCGATTACGAGAGCCGGGAATTGCAGCGCCTGTGGTCGGCGGTTCTCGGGATCGCGGCCGCCATGGTCGGGCCGCAATTCGTCCGCGAGCGATTGGTCGAGCAATTGGAGGAGCAGGGCTTCGGCGTCTTGCTGAAGAGCCTCGACCAGCAGGTCCGCAATGCCCGGCTGTGGACGGCGACCGAGGAGGCCGCCATGGAAGACGCGCGCGAAGGCTACCGCCAGGCGCTCGCGCTTCACAAGCGTTCCAAGGCGCTTCGGTGGCACAAGATCGAATTGCAGGGCGCGATTGCCGAGGCAACGGAAGACGGTGACGGCGAGCTGATCGAGCAGCTGATGCGCGCCTTGCAGGAAGTTCAGCTCGAAGCGATAAGGTTGGAAAATCAGGAGGCGATCATCGATGGCTTCGGCGTGCTTTCCGGCCGCGTCAAAGGTGCCGCTGGAAAATAGGGAATAGATGCCACAGCCTGAAAGACAAGAGCCGCAATTTTCCGCAGACGACGTATTGTTCGGCGACCGCATGGATGCGCCGGCGCCGCTCGATGTGCTGAAGCGCGTCTACGGTTATTCCGCCTTTCGCGGCAAGCAGCAGCAAGTCGTCGAGCATGTCGTTTCCGGCGGCGATGCGGTCGTGCTGTTTCCGACCGGAGCCGGAAAATCGCTGTGTTTCCAGATCCCAGCCCTTTGCCGCGAAGGTGTCGGCATCGTCGTTTCGCCTTTGATCGCCCTGATGCGGGATCAGGTAGAGGCGATGAAGCAGCTCGGCATCCGCGCCGCCGCCTTGAATTCCTCACTGTCGCGCGAGGAGGCGAGCGAAGTCTATCGCGCTATTTCCGCAGGCACGCTCGATCTTCTCTACGTGACGCCGGAACGCATCGCGACAGAGGGCTTCCGCCAGATGCTCGGCAAAGCCAGGATCGCGCTTTTTGCGATCGACGAGGCGCATTGCGTCTCGCAATGGGGGCATGATTTCAGGCCGGAATATCGGGATCTGGGCAGGCTCGCGGAGCTTTTTCCCGGCGTGCCTCGCATCGCGCTGACGGCAACGGCCGATCCGCATACACGCGACGACATCATCGAGCGGCTGGCTCTCGACAATGCCAAGGTCTTCACCACCAGCTTCGACCGCCCGAACATCGCCTACGAGATTGTCGAGCGCGATCAGCCGCGCCAGCAATTGCTGCGCTTTCTCGATGGCCATCGCGGCGACAGCGGCATCGTCTATTGCCTCTCGCGCGCCAAGGTCGAGGACACGGCCGAATGGCTGAACGGGCAGGGCATTCGCGCGCTTCCCTACCATGCCGGCATGGACCGGTCGCTTCGCGACGCCAACCAGGATGCCTTTCTGAAAGAGGAAGACCTGTGCCTGGTGGCGACGGTGGCCTTCGGCATGGGCATCGACAAGCCGAATGTGCGCTATGTCGCCCATCTCGATCTGCCGGGTTCGGTGGAGGCCTATTATCAGGAGACGGGCCGCGCCGGGCGTGACGGCTTGCCCTCGAATGTCTGGATGGCCTACGGCATGGCAGACGCCATCCAGCGGCGGCGAATGATCGATGAGGGCGCCGCGTCCGAGGAGATCAAGCGCGTCGAGCGGGCGAAGCTCAATGCGCTGCTCGCCATTTGCGAAACGGCTGGCTGCCGGCGGCAGTCCATCCTCGCGCATTTCGGCGAAGCGCATGCCGGCGGTTGCGGCAACTGCGATACCTGCCTCAAGCCCGTGGAGACCTGGGATGGCACGGAAGCGGCGATCAAGGCACTCGCCGCCGTTTATCGCACCGGCGAGCGTTTCGGCACCGGCCATGTCATCGATGTGCTGATGGGTACCGTCAATGAGAAGACCGAACGTTTCGGCCATGTCGACATGCCGGTCTTCGGCGCCGGAAAGGAGATCCCCTCCCGCACCTGGCAATCGATCTTCCGGCAATTATTGGCGAGCGGCTTCATCAGCATCGATCACACCGCCTTCGGCGCCATGAAGCTCGAGGAGCAGGCTAGGGCGGTCTTCAAACGCGAGCGGCAGATCTTCTTCCGCAAGGATCGGCCTGAACCGGGCCGTCGCAACAAGAAGGCAGGCCGACAGGAGCGGCAGGCGCATGGGCTTTCGGGCGAGGCGCAGATCCTCTTCGATGCTTTGCGTGCCGAGCGTACCAGGATTGCCAAAGAATTGGGCGTGCCGCCCTATGTCGTCTTTCCGGATACGACCCTGATCGCCTTTGCGACCGAGCGGCCGAAAAACCGGAAGGATCTGCTGGGGATATCGGGCGTTGGGCAGTCGAAGCTGGAGCGCTATGGAGATGCGTTCCTCTCTGTCATCGCGAATGTCGCCGGGCGGTGATATCGTTCGGTCGCCTATGAAATCGCTGCGGTCTTCCCGCTACATCCGCACGGTCATCCCGCCATCGACGGTCAGGATATGGCCGTTGACGAAGGAGGCCGCGTCGCTGGCGAGGAACAGCGCGGCACCCGCGATTTCGTCCGGTCGTCCCCAGCGCTGAACGGGGATGCGTTGGCGCACAAAGGGTATCAGCTCTTCATTCGCCGCCATCGCGGCGTTGGTTTCGGTTGCGAACCAGCCTGGGGCGATGGCATTGCTAGTGATGCCATGCGGGCCAAATTCTACGGCCATGCTCCGCATGAGGCCGGTCAGCCCTTGCTTGGCAGCGGGATAGACGCAGTCGCCGGGCATGACGACCTGCCCACTGATCGAGGTGATCGAGATCAGCCGCCCATGATTGTTTCGCTTCATCAGGCGGGCGGCATCGCGCGAAAGCATGATCGAGGCTGCGAGATCCGTGTTGAGCAACGCGAGGATCGCCTCGTCGTCGAAGTCGGCCAGGGAACGCCTGTCGCGGGCGCCGACATTGTTGATCAATATGTCGAGTTGATTGTGATTTTTCTCGATGTCGCTGATCGCCGCGCGCTGTGCTTCGCGGTCGGCAATGTCGAAAGCAGCGGTTTCGGCGGAGCCGCCAGTTGCTTGAATGGCTTCCACGGCGTTGTCCAGCGTTGCGGCCGTACGTCCATTGACGATGACATGCGCTCCTGCGTCGGCAAGTGCCTTCGCCATTTCAAAGCCAAGACCTCGTCCGCCGCCGGTAACGAGAGCCACTCGTCCCGCGAGGGAAAATCTATACAATAAACTCATGGATTTCGCCTTATCACATAATGAAGGTCGATCTCTCGCATAATAGTGGACTCAGTCAAGTAATTTTTGCAATGGGGATCGACGAGACCGGGCCTGGAAGTTGCGCGTGTCCGGCTCATTCCGACAGATAATATCGAACCCGCACCCTATCGTGCGGACGCCACGGCGTTGCGCATTTTTGCCGCTGCTGGATGCAGCAAGAGGCCCAATCCTATGTTATTTCTTGGTTAGTCAGGCACTGTGACCAGCATTGGAATGCGACAATGACCTCAGAATTCCTATCCCATCTGCGCGGCGAACTTGCCGGCTTGAAAGAAGCCGGGCTCTTCAAGGCCGAGCGCGTCATTACCTCCAAGCAAGCCGGTGAAATCGCTGTCCTCGGCGGCGGGCGCGTCCTCAATTTCTGCGCCAACAACTATCTCGGCCTGGCGGACAATGATGAGCTTGCCGAGGCGGCAAAGCAGGCGCTCGATCGCTATGGCTACGGCATGGCCTCGGTTCGCTTCATCTGCGGCACGCAGGAAGAGCACAAGCAGCTCGAAGCACGGATTTCGGCTTTCCTCGGCATGGAGGCGACGATCCTCTATTCCTCTTGCTTCGATGCCAATGGCGGGTTGTTCGAGACGCTTTTGTCGGAAGAGGACGCCATCATCTCGGACGCCCTTAATCATGCCTCGATCATCGATGGTGTCCGTCTTTCCAAGGCGAAGCGCTTCCGTTACGCCAATAATGATATGGCGGCGCTGGAGGAGGAGCTGAAGAAGGCCGAAGGGAGCCGCTTCAAGCTGATCGCGACCGACGGCGTGTTCTCCATGGATGGCATCATCGCCAATCTCGGTGGCGTCTGCGACCTGGCGGAGAAATATGGCGCGATGGTCATGGTCGATGACAGCCACGCGGTCGGCTTCGTCGGCGCGCATGGTCGAGGATCGGCCGAATATTGCGGCGTCGAGGGCCGGATCGACATTATCACCGGCACGCTCGGCAAGGCGCTCGGCGGCGCTTCCGGCGGTTATACCTCCGCCAGAGGTGAGATCGTCGAGTGGCTGCGGCAGCGCTCGCGTCCCTATCTGTTCTCCAACACCTTGGCACCTGTCATCGCCGCAGCATCGCTGAAGGTCTTCGATCTGATCGAGAATGGCGCCGACCTGCGGGCGCGGCTGAAGGGTAATGCCGAACTTTTCCGCAGCGAGATGACGAAGCTTGGCTTCACGCTGGCCGGTGCCGATCACGCGATCATACCGGTCATGCTCGGCGATGCGAAGCTCGCGCAGGACATGGCGGCGCTGATGCTGCAGAAGGGCGTCTATGTCATCGGCTTTTCCTTCCCCGTCGTGCCCAAGGGCCAGGCGCGCATCCGCACGCAGATGTCGGCCGCTCATTCGAAAGCGGATGTCGAAAGAGCGATCGCGGCCTTCGCGGAGGCCGGCAGAGAACTTGGAATCATTTGAATTGGTTGGAGAGAGCCGATCATGTCGAACATGATGAAAGCGCTGGTCAAATCCAAGCCGGAAGTCGGGCTGTGGATGGAACATGTTCCGGTTCCCGAAGTCGGGCCGAATGATGTTCTCATTCGGGTCAAGAAATCGGCGATCTGCGGCACGGATGTCCACATTTGGAACTGGGACCAATGGGCGCAGAAGACCATTCCCGTGCCGATGGTCGTCGGCCACGAATTTTGCGGCGAGATTGCCGAAATCGGCTCGGCCGTCACAAAGTATCATGTCGGCGAGCGCGTTTCCGGCGAGGGGCACATCGTCTGCGGCAAATGTCGCAATTGCCGCGCCGGCAGGGGACATCTCTGCCGCAACACGCTCGGCGTCGGCGTCAACCGTCCCGGCTCCTTCGGTGAATTCGTCTGTATTCCCGAATCCAACGTCGTGCCGATCCCCGACGATATCCCGGATGAAATCGCCGCGATCTTCGATCCGTTCGGCAATGCGGTCCACACCGCGCTCTCCTTCGATCTGGTCGGCGAGGATGTGCTCGTCACTGGCGCTGGGCCGATCGGCATCATGGGGGCGATGGTCGCCAAGCGCTCCGGCGCGCGCAAGGTCGTCATCACCGACATCAATCCGACCCGGCTGGCGCTTGCCCGCAAGGTCGGTATCGATCACGTCGTTGACGCTTCCAAGGAGAACCTCGCCGATGTGATGAAATCCATCGGCATGACCGAAGGCTTCGACGTCGGTCTGGAAATGTCGGGTGCGGCTCCCGCCTTCCGCGACATGATCGACAAGATGAACAATGGCGGCAAAATCGCCATTCTCGGCATCGCGCCGGCCGGCTTCGAGATCGACTGGAACAAGGTCATCTTCAAAATGTTGAATTTGAAGGGCATCTATGGTCGCGAGATGTTCGAGACCTGGTACAAGATGATCGCCTTCGTGCAGGGTGGTCTCGATGTATCGCCAGTCATCACCCATCGTATAGCTATCGATGATTTTCGCGATGGCTTCGAAGCCATGCGTTCAGGCAACTCCGGCAAGGTTGTAATGGACTGGAATTGATGCCATTTGAACGCAATTCCGGTGTCGGCAATACCTGCCGATGCCGGAAATGTGAGGCTTTGTTCAGCATGCTCTTGTCATCGTGCGGGGACTTCCTAAATACGGGAAACAATTGATTGCGGCGCGCTAAGCCTGTGGATAAGGCTTTTTCGCGCATTAAACGGGCTTTTTTGCTGGAAAAGCTTGACGAGAACTAAAATTCTGGGAATCACCGTTTAACTTCGGAAAGAACGGTAAACTGGAGCAAGCGGATCACCTAATATCATGGCCGGAAATCCAAACGCAATCCAGCTTTGCACTCCGGTGGCGGTGATCGTGGTTAATCGGGCATTAAAGGTCATTCCGTTAGGTGTTCGTCGGTGAATCGCGGCTGGTGCAGGGCGCGCCAGTCAGAGTGAATGTTTCACCGCGTGTAAGTTTGCAGCGTCAGGGAAAGCGACGATATAGAGATGGCAACCAAGGTCAAAGAGAACGAAGAAGCTGAAGTCGAACGCGACGGCACCTCCGACGGCCCGCTTCTCGATCTTTCCGATGACGCGGTCAAGAAGATGATCAAGGCCGCGAAGAAGCGCGGCTACGTGACGATGGACGAGCTCAATGCCGTCCTGCCGTCCGAAGAGGTGACATCCGAGCAGATCGAAGACACGATGGCAATGCTGTCGGACATGGGCATCAACGTTATCGAAGATGAGGATGTCGAAGAAGCCGGCGCCGCGCCAAGCGATGACGACGATGCCGGCGGCGACGACGACAGCGAAGGCGGCGAACTGGCGCCTTCCACGGGTTCGGCGCTTGCCACCGCCAAGAAGAAAGAGCCGACCGACCGCACGGACGACCCGGTGCGCATGTATCTGCGCGAAATGGGTTCCGTCGAGCTTCTGTCGCGCGAAGGCGAAATCGCGATTGCCAAGCGCATCGAGGCTGGCCGCGAAACCATGATCGGCGGCCTCTGTGAGAGCCCGTTGACGTTCCAGGCGCTGATTATCTGGCGCGACGAACTCAACGAAGGCACAACGCTGCTGCGCGAGATCATCGATCTCGAAACCACCTATTCCGGTCCCGAGGCCAAGGCTGCGCCGCAGTTCCAGAGCCCCGAGAAGATCGAGGCTGACCGCAAGGCTGCCGAAGAGAAGGAAAAGGCACGCCGTGGCCGCGCGCCGTCCGGCGACGACGACATCACCAATGTCGGGGGCGAAGGCCTGCCGATCGAGGAGGAGGAAGAGGACGAGGACGAATCCAACCTCTCTCTCGCTGCGATGGAAGCCGAGCTTCGTCCGCAGGTGATGACGACGCTCGATATCATTGCCGAAACCTACAAGAAGCTGCGCAAGCTGCAGGATCAGCAGGTCGAGCAGCGCCTGTCGGCTTCCGGCACGCTGTCTTCTGCACAGGAGCGCCGCTATAAGGAACTTAAGGATGAGCTGGTCAAGTCGGTCAAGTCTCTGTCGCTGAACCAGAACCGCATCGACGCGCTTGTCGAGCAGCTCTACGACATCAACAAGCGTTTGGTTCAGAACGAAGGCCGGCTGCTGCGTCTTGCCGAATCCTACGGCGTCAAGCGCGACAGCTTCCTGGAGCAGTATCAGGGTGCCGAGCTCGATCCGAACTGGATGAAGTCGATCGGCAATCTGGCTGCTCGTGGCTGGAAGGAATTCGCCAAGGCCGAGAACACCACCATTCGGGATATCCGCCAGGAGATCCAGAACCTTGCGACCGAAACCGGCATTTCGATCTCCGAATTCCGCCGCATCGTTCACATGGTGCAGAAGGGCGAGCGCGAAGCGCGTATCGCCAAGAAGGAAATGGTCGAAGCCAACCTGCGCCTCGTCATCTCCATCGCCAAGAAATACACCAACCGCGGCCTGCAGTTCCTCGACCTCATTCAGGAAGGCAATATCGGCCTGATGAAGGCGGTCGATAAGTTCGAATATCGCCGCGGCTACAAGTTCTCGACCTATGCCACGTGGTGGATTCGTCAGGCAATCACCCGCTCGATCGCCGACCAAGCGCGCACCATCCGCATTCCGGTGCACATGATCGAAACGATCAATAAGATCGTTCGCACGTCGCGCCAGATGCTGCACGAAATCGGCCGCGAGCCGACGCCGGAAGAACTGGCCGAAAAGCTCGCCATGCCGCTCGAAAAGGTGCGCAAGGTTCTGAAGATCGCCAAGGAGCCGATCTCGCTCGAAACGCCTGTCGGCGACGAAGAAGATTCGCATCTCGGCGATTTCATCGAGGACAAGAATGCGCTTCTGCCGATCGACGCCGCCATCCAGGCGAACCTGCGCGAAACGACGACCCGCGTTCTGGCATCACTGACGCCGCGTGAAGAGCGCGTGCTGCGCATGCGCTTCGGCATCGGCATGAATACCGACCATACGCTCGAAGAAGTCGGCCAGCAGTTCTCGGTTACGCGCGAACGTATCCGCCAGATCGAGGCCAAGGCGCTGCGCAAGCTCAAGCATCCGAGCCGCAGCCGCAAGCTCAGAAGCTTCCTCGACAGCTGAGTTGCATCGGCAGCTTATGAAATCAGGCCCGGTTCGTGAAAGCGAGCCGGGCTTTTTATTGACGATATGGCCATCAAGGGAAGGGGCTGATCATGGCAAGCAAGCCGCAATTCATGGAAACATCCATCCCTGCTCGCCTGTGCGATCTGTTGGCGGGATATGAATGGCGGCAGGATGCGCTCGGCCGTTCCTCTGCACATGTCTTTGGGCTTGAGGCCGCTGGACGCGCACAGGTCTATCTCAAGACCGAGATGGTCGATCCTCTGGGTGAGCTGGCCGGCGAGGTTGCCAGGCTGCGATGGCTGGCCTCGCAGGGCCTTGCCTGCCCGGGAATCATTGCTCACGAGAAGGACGACGAACGCGAATGGCTTTTGATGGGCGCGCTTCCCGGCGGCGATCTCGTCAGCGCGGAGCTGGTGTCGCCGCTGGAGCGTGTGCGGCTTCTCGCGGACGCTTTGCGGCGATTGCATGCCATCGACATCAACACCTGTCCTTTCGACCATCGATTGGAAAACAGGATATCCGAGGCGAAAGCACGCTTGCTTGCCGGCCGTGTCGATGAGGATGATTTCGATGAGCAGAGGCTCGGACGAACCGCACAGGATCTGTTCCGGGAGCTTGAGGAGCGGCGACCGGCGATGGAGGATCTCGTCGTGACGCATGGCGATGCCTGCCTTCCGAATTTCGTAGTCGATCGCGATAGATTCAGCGGCTATATCGATTGCGGCCGTCTCGGCGTTGCCGATCGGCATCAGGATATCGCGCTTGCCTGCGGCAGCATCGAATACAATTTCGGAAGGGAATTGGTTGCCGAGTTTTTGAAGGCCTATGGAAATTTCGAACCGCAGGCGGAAAAAATGGCTTACTATCGGCTGCTGGATGAATTCTTTTGACGGTGGATGAGCCTGTCTTCGCCAGATGTGATCACGCAGGTTTGTTTTTGCGCCATTGCGGATCGCGCGGCGGCCTGACAAGTTCGATTTGGACAGATGCCTCTTTCGCGGCGTGTTGTCGGATACCATATGTCAGCGGCTTGAACGTCGTCTGATCTGTTTACCGGCAAGGATCGAATGAATCGATGTGCAATTTCCTCTTGATTGCTTTCTCTTCGCGCGCCATCTGCTGAACGATGGAAAGGCTTGCGGAAAAACGGGAAAAGGAGATGAGGCCGGGCTTTGTCCTGTCGATCCTTCTGCACGTCCTGTTTGTCGCGATTTTTCTATTACCGCTACTGCCGGCACCGCCGCAGGCAAAGCCCGAGCAGAGCGTCAATGTCGAGCTGGTGCCGCAGCAGGAGGAAAGGCAGGAGCTTGCGACGAAGGCGAACGAGAAGCCCGACCAGCCTCCCAAGCCGACGCCGAAACCTGACGAGAAGCCGGCGGAGCAGACGGCCGAAGCCAAAGAGGAGCCGCAGCAGCCTGAGGGAAAGAAGGCGGACGAGCAGCCGCCAAAGCAATCCGATCCCAACGGCAAGAAGCAGGCGGAGAAGCCCGTATCCAAGCCTGACGAGACCAAGGCTGATAAGCCGATAGAGCAGGCGAAGTCTGAGCCCAAACCTGATGATCCCGGCGCTGACAAGCCCGTCGAGAAGACGGAGCAGCAGCCCTCTGCGACCGAGACTCCGCTTCCGGACATGAAGGGCGATCAGAAGGACGCAAACACCACGCAGCAGACGGACGCTTCGGAACAGTCGAAAGACGATACCCCTCCAACACCTCCGAACGATGCTGCGGCTGAACAGCAGGCGGAGGCTCAGGCGGCTGCGCAGGCTGAGGCCCAAGCCCAGGCGGCACAACAGGCGCAGGAAGCCCAACAGCAAGCTGACGCCAAGGATCAGCAAGCAAATGCTGCCCAACCGCCGGCAAGCGACTCGGCCGCTCAAGCCTCTTCCACCGCACCCGATGTCCTGGCGACCAATCAGCCTTCGGATTCGCAGGTGCAGCAACCGCAAGCGTCGTTGACCGATCCCAATAATTCACAGCTACAAGCGGCCGCCCAAGCGCCGTCATCCGATCCGCAGCAGCAGTCTCCGGCCGAGCAGGCTAAGGATGAGGCGAAAGACCCGCCGCAGATTGTCGTTCCCACGGTCAGGCCATCGCTGGCACAGCAGAGTGCTGACAGTCAATCTGCTTCGAGCAGCCAGGGCAGTCTGACTGAAGGCGGCACAGCATTGGTTACCGAGCCCCCGCGGCCTGAATCTCTTGTGCCGAAGCGGGCTGTTCAGGCTAAGAAGCTCTATTCGGGTGCCGAGATGGCCCGCTTGTCGAAGAGTGATTATGACGCCTGGAAGAAATTGCCACGGCGTGATCGGGTACGATATCTCTGCAATTCTGAGGAGCTGTTACAGTTTCGTCATGATCTCGGTGCGGTAGGCTATAATAACTCCGCGCTGTCCTCGGCAATGCTCTCTGATGTTAGCTTGTTTGGCGATGGGGTTGCAGTTCAGGCGCCCAATGGCTGGCGGAGAGTTGCATTTACCTGCGAAGTGGATGGCGATGCGCTAAAGGTTGTCGCTTTTTCTTACACGGACAGGGGGCGCATTTCCCCGAGCCAGATGGATCAAGCACGCTTCCTAGGCAATTGAACCTAGAGAAGCGCCCTCGTCGTCGCGTTGAAACAATAGTTTATTCCCAACCCAATCGAAATTCAGTCCATTTCATCATACAATTGCCTGTATCTGCCTGATTCAGTGTCCTCCCATCGCACTTTCCGACGATTCCGATGTCCTCGATTACAGCCGATTCCAGCTCTGCGGCCGCAAGTCGCTCCACCCTGCGTGGCGTCCTTGTGGCATTCGCGTCCTATGCCGTCTTCGCCTTCAGCGATGCGTCGATCAAGATCCTGCATGGGGTGATCCCCTCCTATCAGGTCGCTTTCATCGGCGCGCTGTTCGGCTTTGCCGCCGTGCCTTTCCTGAAGAAGCGGGAGGACGAGTGGCTTGACATGGTGAGGACGTCGAACCGTCCCTTGTGGCTGTTGCGTTTCGTCTGCGGCGCGACGGGCGCCATCTGCTCCGTTGTCGCCTTCACCAAGCTGCCGATGGCGGAAGCCTTTGCGCTGCTGTTTCTGCTGCCGTCCTTTGTCACAATTCTCTCGGTGATCTTTCTCAAGGAAGATGTGCGCTGGCAGCGCTGGACGGCCGTCATTCTCGGTTTCGTCGGCGTGTTGATCGTCCTGCGTCCCGGCTTTCGCGAGCTCTCGGTTGGGCATCTCTGCGCGGCGATCGGCGGCCTTGCGGCGGCAATCTCGATCGTTATCAACCGCGCGCTCGGCTCGAAGGAGAAACGCATTTCGCTTTACGGGGCCGGCCTCTTCGGAACGCTCATCGTCAGCGGCTTTCTCATGCTCTCCGAAGTCATGATGCCCACGCCGACACAGTGGATATTTCTGGCAAGCTACGGCCTGCTTGGCGCCGTCGGCAGCGTCTTGCTGTTGAATGCCGCGCAAATGGCGCCCGCCAATCTGGTCGCGCCGCCGCAGTACAGCCAGATGCTCTGGGCGATCGCCTTCGGCTACCTGTTGTTCAACGACAGCATCGATATGCCGATGGCCATTGGTATCGTTTTCATCATCTTCTCCGGCCTGCTGACACTGGCGCGGGAGCGCAAGCGCGGCACGCCGCTGCCACCCGCTGTCGCCGGCAACACGCAGGCGGCACTGGTGACGGCAGAGGATGACAAGGCAGCCGGAGGCACGTGAGCCTTGCTTCCTGGTTGCGAGCGCGCAATCATTGCCGTTCAAAGGAGATGATACGCGCCGTTGCCATCGCTGCAGCGATATCGGGGGCATGGGAAGGCGATATGGATGAAGTCCGATCAGTTCAGGATATATCGTTCCCACGTCGTTGGCATCGAGGCGGTCAGTGCCGAAACGGGCCACAGCTTTCCCAAGCATACGCATGATCAGTTCGGCATCGGCATTATCGAGGCGGGCGCACAGGCTTCGCTCAGCGGGCGAGGGATGGTGCGGGCCGAGGCCGGGGACATCATCAGCGTCAACCCGAACGAGGTGCATGACGGCATGCCTGTCGGCGAGAGCCGCGCCTGGTCCATGCTCTATTTCGATCCTCGGCTGATCGACGATCTGTTGCGCGACATCGGCGAGGGCCGGTTTGGAGCGGCGGAATTCCCGTCGCCCGTCATCCGCGACAGTGAGACGGCTGCGTGTTTCAAAACCCTGTTTTCGCTCATGATAAGTGGGCCATCGCAGGACATGCTCTTGCGCGATGGTTTGCTGCTGTCGCTTGTGGCCGCCGTGATGCGCGAAGGGCCAGGCAGTTCGTGTGACGTTGCGGTTCCCACGGCCATCAGCCGTGCACGAGATCTGATCGATGACGAGCCTGCCGCCCCTTTGACCCTTGCTCAACTCGCCGATTTGTGCGGTCTGAGCCATTTCCAGTTCCTGCGAGCCTTCACCAAGGCAACGGGGCTCACGCCCCACGCCTATCTCCTGCAGCGTCGAATTCAGGAGGCTCGGCGATTGATTGCCGCCGGCACATCGCTGGCGGAAGCGGCCTTTGCCAGCGGCTTTGCCGATCAGAGCCACATGACGCGCCTTTTCGTCCGCAACTTCGGCCTTTCGCCGGGCGCCTATGCCGCGGCTATTGGTTGAGACGTCTGCAATTTTGTTCAAGACCGGACGATGATGACGGGGCTTTCTACGGCGCCAAGCAAAATCATGTAGAAGGAGATGCCCATGTTTTTCCGTCATTCGAACGAGATGTGGAGCGAGTTTCCCGAATTGGTTCCGGGCGTGCTATTCGCCGACGGGATCAGTTCCAATGTCGACGTCGCGGATCGTGTCGCGCGATATCATGCGATCGCCGCCGACCGGCTGGCGCAGGGCAGCGAAAGTGAGATGCCGGAAATACAGGCCTGGCGGCGGACGTTTTCGAAGATGGGATTGAAGCCGACGCAATATCGCTGTGCGTCTGAGGCGCTGCTTCGCCGCTTTCGCCAGGAGGGATCGCTGCCGCGATTGCATCCGCTCGTCGATCTCTGCAATGCCATTTCGATCGCCTTCGCCGTTCCCGTCGCCGTTCTCGATCTCGCGAAAATATCCGGTGATCTCGAAGTGCGGCATGCCGACGGCAATGAAAATTATCTGACATTTTCCGGCGAGACGGAGCACCCGGAATCGAGAGAGGTGATCTTTGCGGATACGGCGGGGCAGGCACATGCCCGGCGCTGGACCAATCGGCAGAGCGGCCTGTCCGCGGTGCGTGACGACACAAGCTCGGTGCTGATCGTCGCCGAGGCGATGCACGATGCGGCTGGAAGCGACGTTCCAAGGCTGGTCGGCGCCATTGCGGCGGAGCTCGCCGTCGTGTGGTCGATCACGGCCACACAGGCGCTTCTCAGCTCGTCTTCACCGGGATTTGATCTGTCATTTGCAGCGAATTTGGAATGGCGACAAAAACGCGGTTGACAAGCCGCGAGTTCAGGCAGAGCAGGGGCTCCGATAGAATTTCGAACGATTGAAAAGCAAGTCTCCGCGCATCCGCGCAGGCGGACGAAGAAAGCCAATGGATACCCTGCAGACTCAAGACCGGCCGAGCGTGCTCGGGCACTCTGGCTACCGTTCCTTTGCGGCATCGCGCGTCTTCTCCTCGATAGGCTTTCAATCCGTGACCGTCGCCATGGGCTGGATGATCTATGACCAGACCCACAGCGCCTTTTTCCTCGGGCTCGTCGGGCTCTGCCAATTCCTGCCGATGGTCATCCTGACCTTCGTCGTCGGCCATGTCGCCGATCGGTTCGATCGGCGACGCATCGGTCTTGCCTGCCAGTTGATCGAGGCGCTGACTGCATTGGTATTGGCGGTGGCTGTCTGGCAACGCTGGATAGGTCCCGCCGGGATCCTGGCCGCCGTCGCCGTCATGGGCGCGGCAACGGCCTTCGAGCGCCCGACAATGGCGGCGCTGCTGCCCAACATCGTGCCGTCCTCGCTGCTGCAGGTGGCCATCGCCACCTCCACCTCGATGATGCAGACTGCCTTCATCATCGGCCCGTCGCTTGGCGGCCTGCTTTATGGCGTCAGCCCCGTTGCGCCTTTTGCCGTTTCGGCCGCGCTCTATGTCATCGCCAGCATTAATGTCATCTCGATCCGCCTGGAGCAAAGACAGGCTTCGTCTCGCGAACCGATGACGCTGAACTCTGTTTTTGCCGGCGTCTCCTTCATCAAAAGCAGACCGGTCATGCTGGGCACGATCTCGCTCGATCTCTTCGCCGTCCTGCTTGGCGGCGCAACGGCGCTATTGCCGATGTTCGCGCGCGATATCCTGCATGCCGGCCCGTGGGGGCTTGGCCTCCTGCGCGCCGCGCCGGCGATCGGGGCGCTGGCCATGTCGATCTGGCTGGCGCGGCGGCCACTGCAGACGGATGTCGGCAAGAAGATGTTGTTCGCGGTGCTGATTTTCGGGGTCGCCACCGTCGTCTTCGCGCTCTCGAGCAATATCCTGCTATCCGTCGCCGCGCTCTTCGTTGTCGGTGCATCCGATACGGTCAGCGTTGTCGTGCGCAGTTCGCTGGTGCAGCTTCTCACGCCGGATGCCATGCGCGGCCGCGTCAATGCCGTGAATTCGCTTTTCATCGGCACGTCCAACCAGCTTGGCGAATTCGAGTCCGGCATGCTTGCGAGCGTGCTTGGACCGGTCTTGACCGGCATTGTCGGTGGCCTCGGCACCATCCTGGTGGTGCTGCTCTGGATGCGGCTTTTCCCGGATCTGACCAGGGTGAAGACGCTCAGGGGCTAACGGCTTTTGGCGTTTCGATGTACTTGCGCAAGGCCGTCCAGCCCAACATCACGCAACAGATGCCTGTTTGCCGGGGGCAAGAGGTCGCGCTTGCTGTTGCCTTTCGAAGGCGGCCGTTTTTCACCGCTTTGTTGGAGCAAGAGCCGGGTGATCCACGGCTTGCAGCAGTTATCATGAAAGATACTCATCTGATCTCGACCTTAAAACTTTCGAGAATTGACAGATGCACCTGAAATGGCACCGTGTATAATGAAGCCTTGCGCTCGAATACATGCGAGATTTTCATGGGAAAGAGACCGCTTCCACCGCTGTCCGTGCTGCAGACATTCTGTGCGATCGCCGAAACCGGTGGCTTCGGTCGCGCCGCGGAACGGATCGGGCAGACGCAGACGGCCGTCAGCCATCAGCTCGCGCAGCTCGAAGGATGGATCGGAGGGCGGTTGTTCGACCGTGGTCGAAACGGCGCGAGACTGACGCCGCTGGGGGCTCGGCTGCGTCCGGCAATTGCTGGCACGATTTTCGAACTGGAAACAGCGCTCTACCAGGCGCGCGCGAGTGTTTCGGTTCGCAGCGTCGCCGTCTCGGTCACCCCGGAGTTTTCGAGCCAGTGGTTGGCGACACGCCTGCCGGATTTCTGCCAGCGTTACCCGGAAATCGAGGTGAAAATGGCTGTCGGTTACCAGCGTCCGGATTTCCAGCCGGGCCGTATGGACTTGGCGATCTGGCTCGGCCGCGCTGAAGCCGGGCTTGTCCAGGAGGAATTGCTGACGGACGAGGAATTCGTGGTCAGTTCACCGGCGCTTTCGGGGCGACTGCCGCCGCGCTGGGCCATAAAAGCGGCGCCGTTGCTGCGCTATGCGGGCATGCGGCATACGATACTGGATTGGCAGCGCTGGTATGAGCAAACTACCGGGGAGAATAGCGAAGAGGTTGATCCGCATTTCCATATTGCGCGCGCGGTGGAGGAGGGGCCGTTGTTCGGTTCCCTTGCCGATATGCTGCAGGCCTGCCGGGACGGCGCAGGCTTCGCCCTCGTGCGCAGCTCGCTCGTCGCGCGCGATATTGCCGAGAAGAAATTGGTTCGATGCTTTGTCGAGGTGCAGCCCGCTGCTGTCAGCTACAATCTTCTTTATCCGCCGAATGCCTTGCAGAACCCTTCCGCGGCATTGTTCCGCAATTGGCTTCTATCGCAAACCCGTTCATCCTAGGAGACATCACGAAGCCCGTCAGCCACGGAGCTTTATCAATCCGGCTTCGGTGGGTGAAAAACCAAGTTTTCGATAAAAGCCGGCAAGATGCGGCTCGAAATCGACATGCAGCCATTCAGCGCCGCCCTCGCGAGCCAGAATTGTTGCCCGCTCGACCAAGGTGCTCGCAATGCCCTGTCGTCGAAACGCCGGATCGACGCAGGTGTCGAGAATGAAAGCGTGGATGCCGCCATCCCAAGCGACATTGACGAAGCCGATCAACCTCGCGTCGGCGAATGCGCCGACATGGGCAAGGTTTCTGGAAAGGATCGGTTGGAAATCCCGCGCGGAAGAGGCCTTCCAGGCCGAGGCCCACAGGACATTGAGCGCCTCATTTCCGAGATTCGGATTGTCCCTATATTCTATCTCCATCGACGTTCCTTCGGATGGGCGCCGTGCGCAGTCTATCTCGTCCCATCTGGTTAGGCCGAAACAGAAAAAAGTACCGGACCCATGTCGGATCTGGTCATCCTCGATCGTCCTTCAAAGGTGAGCATAGAACAAAGGAGGCAAAAATGTCGTATGTCGATGGTTTTATTGTTGCCGTGCCGAAAGACAAGATCGAGGCCTATAAGGTAATGGCGCGCGAAGCCGGCGAGGTCTGGCGCGAATATGGCGCGCTCAGCTATGTCGAGGCCATAGGGGACGACGTGCCTTATGGCGAACTGACTTCCTTCCCGCGTGCGGTGCAGGCGACGGAAGACGAGGTCGTGGTGTTTTCGTGGATCACCTATGAATCCCGGGAGAGCCGCGATGCGATCCTGGCGAAGGTCATGGCCGATCCGCGTTTGAAGGATCAAATGGAAAACATGCCCTTCGACGGCAAGCGCTTGATCTATGGCGGCTTCAAAATCGCCATTGCACTATAGGCGGCAAGCAGTGGTCGGGCTTGACATTCCGGCCACCGCGCCCGACCTGATGCGCATTGCTATCGCCACGTCGGGGAAATGCCATGCCGCAAACCGTTGTCACGCTCTCTACCCATGGGCAGGGGCTCTACGAGTTCACCGACGAGGCGACGGAATTCGTCCGGACGGCGGCGGCCGGCGGCGAGGGGCTTTTGACCGTTTTCGTGCGGCATACGTCCTGTTCCCTGCTCATTCAGGAGAATGCCGATCCCGATGTGAAGACGGATCTCAAGGCTTTCTTCAGCCGCCTCGTGCCGCCATCCTCCGATCCTTCAATGCGCTGGATCGTGCATACGATGGAGGGGCCGGACGATATGCCGGCGCATATCAAGGCGGCGCTGACACACGTTTCGATCGGCATTCCGGTAATCGGCGGCCGGCTGGCGCTCGGCACCTGGCAAGGGATCTATCTTTTCGAGCATCGCGACCGGCCGCACCGGCGTGAAATCGTGCTGCATTTTTCCGCGTGAGCCTTTTACGCTCTCGCGGCAACTGGTTGTTAATCGTCCTGAATACAATCTGAACGGCCAATTCGCGTTCGGTTCAGCTTGGCTGACCTAACGTGCCCTCAATCCCAAGGCATCGTATCAACGGGGCCGATAATGGGATTGCAACGATCCGCAGCAAGGATTTGAAGGAGAAACACCATGACCAATCTTTTCGCCAAGGCAGGTATTGCAGCCCTCATCGCGTTCGGCGCCATTTCCGCAACGGCCGTCACTGCATCGGCCAATGATTTCCACCCTGGCATCCAGCAGGCACGTTATGACCACTATCGCGGCCGCAGCTGCTCGCCGGGCCTTGCCGTTCAGAAGGCACGCGACATGGGCCTTCGTCGCGCCCGCATCGACAACATCACGCCGCGCCGCGTCGTGGTCGAAGGGTTTGGCCGCCGTGGTCCGGATCGCGTCGTCTTCGCCAACGTGCGCGGTTGCCCGCTGATTCGCCGCTGATTGTAGCGCACCGAAGTTTTCCACATTTATTCGATTGATTCGAAGCCGCCTTCGAAAGGGAGGCGGCTTTATTATTTACGCTGTGCTATTATCGGCCATCTGGTGTCACTTTAGCGTTCATTGTAGCTGAATATTGGATGAATGGCTGATTCTGAGCTCGTTCAGTATCGGGCCGTTACCTCTTGCCCGTTCGCTCGGTAAATCCTGCGGAGATGAGGGCGTTTTTGCTTTACGGAGAACATAATGAAAGAAATTCTGGCAAAGTTGGGGGTCGCCCTTGCCGTCGCAGTGACTGCGCTGTCGGGCACGGCGGATTTTGCCGCCGCACAGGGCGTTGATATCTATGTCGGTCCGGGCCGGCATCGTCCACCACTGCCGGACTATGATCGGCCGCTGCCGCGCTTCGACCGCCGCGGCTGCGACCCGCGTCAGGCCATCGATGTTGCCCGCAGCTATGGCCTGCGTCGTGCCCGCGTGGTGAATGTGACGCCGCGACGTGTCATCGTCGATGGCTTCGGCCGCCGCGGTCCGGACACGATGATGTTTGCCAATGTTCGCGGCTGCCCGCTGCTCGGCCGCTGATAAGCATTGCGGGCGCACAAGGCGCCCGCTTTTCATGTTGACCTTTTCGCCTTTTTTGGCGGGGGCCGCGAAACCGTCCTTTGCTCGATCCGAATGGATTTGAGCGAAGGGCGGTTTTGTTTTGGTTAGGAGTGGCTCAGCTTTTCATGGAATCTCTGAACCTCTCCATCCCTTTACCGTCTCGCAATTCCGGACGGAAAACCGCTCAGCGCTTTTCCTGGAATTGCTTTATTACTGGATCGCGTAGGTAATGCTGACCGAGGCGTTGTACTCATTCTCGCCGGTTGCGACGGGAACGGCCTTGTCCATCGGTGCTGCTGCGGCCATGCTGCGCATGTAGGGCTGCGGAGGAGCAGCGACCCCACCCTCGTGGATCGCGATGACGCGGCCGAGCTTGACGCCGGCGGCATCCGTCAGGGTCTTCGCCTTGGCGGCGGCATCGGCGACGGCATTTTTGCGGGCCTCTTCAAGGACCGTATCCGGCTTGTCATTGGTGAATTGAATATCGCCGCCCTGGTTGATGCCGAGCTTGACTGCCTGGTCGAGCAGGCCACCGAGCTTGGAGAGATCACGCACGCGAACGGTCAGGCCGTTCGTCACCTGATAGCCGTTCAGGAACGGCGGCTGGCCGCGGCCGTCCTTGTCGTTCGGATAGGTATATTGCGGCTGGATCGAAAAGCCCGAGGTCTGCAGATCGCGCTCGGCAATGCCGCTCTCCTTCAGCGTCGCCAGCACGGCACCCATGGCCTTGTTGTTCTGATCGAGCGCATCCTGGGCCGCTTTCGCCTGCTGGACGACCGACAGCGTCACAACGGCCATATCCGGTGCGATGGCCGCGTGTCCTTCACCAGTGACTGTAATGACGGCTTCCCGCGGCTTGGCGTCTTCGGCAAAGGCGGCAGCCGCAGGCACGAAGAAAGTGGCGGTGACAAGGGTGGCAAGAGCAAAATCTCTGGTTTTCGTCAGAAGCATGATTCGTTCCTTGGTTGTTAATTCTTCGGGATTCGCTTTTGCGGATTGATTGTGAAGGTATTACGGCAGTCCCTTGTCGTAAAAGAGAAATTGGGTTAGAGCCAAGTCGGCTGCGGGGAACCATTGCTCCGGAGTCGCAAGCGCGAAGTTTTTCTCGCGTCGGGCCTGTAGCTCAATGGTTAGAGCCGGCGGCTCATAACCGCTTGGTTGGGGGTTCGAGTCCCTCCGGGCCCACCATTTCTCCTTATCAAGCCGCATCGAATCCGGCGTGATATGCAACTGCGCCGGTTGGTGCAGCTCCCTCGAACACGATGCGCTGAAAATATTCGGCGGGCACGTCGGCGTAGCGCAGGGCGGGGTCGCTCGTGAAGCCGAAGCGGGCGTAGTAGCCGGGATCGCCGAGGACGACGCAGCCATTGGCGCCCTGTTCTTTCAGGTGGGCCAGTCCTGTCTCTATCAGCGCCTTTCCAATGCCGTGGCCCTGCCGGTCGGGTCGGACGGAGACCGGGCCGAGGCCGTACCATTCCTCGGCTCCGGATTCGATAATGACGGGCGAGAATGCAACATGGCCGACGATCTGCTCATTCTCAACAGCGACGAGCGAAACGGTCAGCGCTCCCGCGTTCCGCAATGCATCCACGATTGCGGCCTCCGTACCGGAGCTATGCTCCGCGTCCTTGAAGGCGGCGATGGTGACGTCGCGGATGGCGTCAATATCCACCGGCTTTTCGGCGCGAAATTCGGTCAACGATAGCGGCCTTCCATGTTGATGGATTTGGATTGCGTATTCTCTAACACAACGACGCGTCTCGATGGAATATGGAGGACGCAACCTATGCGTATTGTGGCGCCGAGCAACACTTTTTAGCCGGCGCGCAAGCGCTATTGCTCTGGTCGATCGACTTCGATCACGGTCGGTGTCGCTTATAGGTGACGTCTGCCGCGATATTCAAAACCCCGCCTTTTTCAAGCCCTCGCGATAAAGATCCTTGTGCCATTGTTCCTTGGTCGGGATAAGTGACAGCCATCTGTCGACATCGAAGTCGGGATTGGTTTCGCGGACTCGACGCACCAGCATGCGCGCCTCGTCCTGGTGGCCCAGCATTGCCCAGCTTGCTGCCGCAAGCCGGTCTGCGAGGCTGGGATCGGCCATTTGGTTGATATAGTCGAGTGCAGTCTGGAACCGGCTGAGAGTATAGTTCGCGCCGGCGGCCGTCCAAAGATAAAAGTCCGGGTTGATGGGATTGAGTTCCATCGCATGATGGATTTTTTCAAGTGCCGGGCCGGGTTGGGAAAAATGGACCAGCGTATCCGCGTGATCGGCAATGACATCGGCGTGATGCGGGCTCAGCGTTTCCGCCGTTTCCAGTGCTTCCACGCTCTCATCGATGGAGCCCTGGAAGAGCTTGGCCACGCCAAGCTCACGATAGCCATCGGACAGGTCATTGCGGATTGAGATGGCGCGCGCCGCGAAGTCCTCCGCCGATTTCAACAGTTCATTATCGCCGCGGGCGGTCAGCAGCCATTCGTTGGTATAAGTGCGGGCGATGGCGCTGAGCGCCGGCACAAAATCGGCGCTTTGATGAAGGGCGGCCTTCAACTCCTCACGAGCGCGACGCATATCGGGCAGGGTCAAGCGATGGAGATATTGCTGCCCGACAAGGTATTGGTGGTAGGCGGCCGGGTCGTGCTCGAAATAGGCACGGGTCATTTCATGGCGTTCTACTTCCGCAGCGGCGGCGAGAACGATCTGCCGGGAGATAGTTCCCTTATTGCGAACCAGATCCAGTTTGCCGAAGTTGAAGCGCTCCGCCCAAATGACCTCGTTGCTCGGCAAAGCGATAAGCTGCGCAAATAGCGAGGGATCGCCATTCAGTCCGCTCAATCGGGTTTCCAGGACATAATTGATGTCGTAGCGCTCGAAAAGCGCGAGTTGATTGTCGCTTTGGCGACCGATTTGGGCGGCGGAATAGGGGGCGATCACGCGCAGGCTGTGCAAGGCGCAGAAACCGAGCGTGATATCCTCGATCAGCGAGGAGGCGACCATGGTTGCGGCTATATCGAGACCGTCGTTGCCGGGCGGCAGCAAGGCAAGACGCGGTATGCGCAGGATGGGCTGTGTTGCGGTATCCTGTTCCGGCGCTGCACCGATTGCGGGATGTGAAGCGAAGTCAGACGTTGGCGGGCGTGATGATGCCGGAGATGTTGCAGGCCATAATGAGATGACATCCGTGCGGCGCGCGAATATGTGCCTGAGCTGGCCCAGGCCGCCTTCGACGTCAAACGCCTTCAACAATATGCGATGCGTATTTTCGTCCTGAGGTTCGGCTTCGAAGAGAAGGAGGGCCACCTCCTTGACGAGAGCAACATCGCCGGTCGCCGCCGGGTGCTTTATGGCGATCTCAAGCGTTTCTTTCAACATCGCGCGATGGCGTTTCCTTTCGCTCTCCCGCCAGTCGATGAAGATTCTGCTTTGACAGTTTGCCCTCTCGAGAAATTTGGATTGCAGCCCCTTTGCAAGGAGGGCGAGGCTGTCCAGCGGGCTCCTCGGTACGTCCGGATGTGCGGGGATAATGTCGCTGGCTATCGAGCCTTGGACAAGGCGAATCTCCGTGTCGTCAAAGGTTAGAAATTCGGCATTGAGGTCTGATTGTCGGCTCTTGATGCGGGAAACGAGTTTGCGCAGGTTCGTTAACGAGTTTGCCTGGTCGCCTTCGCCCCAAAGAAATCGCGCCATGCTCGTCCTGCTCGCGGATTTGCTTTTGCTTGCAAGCAGATATGCAAGTATTATCAATGCTTTCTTCGGGAATGCTATTTGGCGTTCCTGCCCATCCAGAAGAACGATTTCTCCAAATGTTCTGAGTGAAAACTCCATCGCGCCTTCTACACTGCCTTGGATATGTAATGACCGCCATCTTTCGGCATTTCGGCGATCACGGGGCAGATAAACGCCGAAATGATAGTGGAATCGATCAGACATTTGTGCTGCAGGGTATGAATATTTGCAACTAAACTATTCTTTGCTCTCTCTCTTGAAAGCTATTGTTGCAGAAAAACTCGGTCTCGGTGGTGGACCGTCAGATGATGAAAATTTCCGATCTGATATGAGCTGCATTTTCATGGCTACAGCGAAGAGCAGGCACACCGACCGCTCCTGGTCGTGCGTTGCCGCCTCACTACGACTCAGGCAGCGTCGCATGCATCAGCTGTCCGGTGCGGTCGGCGTGCCCTGATGAAATATCATCTGCCATCGAGCATCGATGCGCTGCCAGATCGAACTTCGCAAGGCATGCCGTGCCTGCCTATCTCCTTCTGCCTGCCGAATGCTCCGATATGTAACGAGGACGGCGTCAGGTGAAATCGAGCGGAAGGCGTAGTCGCGAACCATAACCGGCGGTGAGGGCGGTTCTGTTTTTTCCGCGACCAGGCGCATAATGAGCTCGTCTCTGTCGTCGTAGATCGTTCCGGAACTGCCGAATTCGACAAAATCTTCCGCGAGGAGGCTTGCCATCTTGTTTGCGGATTGCCGAATTTCCGGACGATGCAATTCCTCCTCAAGCCGACGGAT
This sequence comes from Rhizobium sp. KNZ2-6A, assembly GCF_056755475.1. Taxonomy (NCBI): domain Bacteria; kingdom Pseudomonadati; phylum Pseudomonadota; class Alphaproteobacteria; order Hyphomicrobiales; family Rhizobiaceae; genus Rhizobium; species Rhizobium sp. KNZ2-6A. The sequence goes on from NZ_JBNDIC010000025.1 coordinate 27,972, forward strand.
CTCTTCGAACTCGCTTTGTGAAACTTCCATCTACGACCCCCGCGCGGTCTGATTGCGATTGTGACATGCTTTCGAACTCAGGACGCATTACATCCATGGTTCGAGAATTCGCTCTCGTTCAATCTTGCGGGGCTCATCATGATCGATTTGCCGGCATTGCTCCAGTTCACTGGCAAAAAGCTCTGCAGCGTGACGGCCGACATGTGTCCTGTCATCTTCAATGACCGCAGCTATCCGCCGGAATAACTCCATTTCGAAGCCGCCGGCAGCGTTCGAAAGGCTCGGTCTCGCCAATCTCGCGCCACCATCGAGGCGGATAGCCGAGACGTAAAATTCGTCTTCATAATCATCTCCGGCCGACGTCAATTCAGCGCGCCCATAGAGCAACAGCCCGGTTTCCCAGCGATCACAGAGGCGAATGCTGAGCTCGTCGAATGAATATTCGCAGGAGAAGGCGGGGCTGGCTTGCATCATCATGCCTCCATTCGTGCGATCGAGGCAGAGAAGGCTTTTGCCTCTTGAAAGCCAGAGGCTTCCGAAGCCTCCGCCGATCCCGATGAAATATTAATCGGTGCTCCAAGCATTACGGCAATCTCCCTTCGACATCTTTTCGGATCGAATATCGGTGCCGTGGCCTGTCCGGTTTCGCTGACTTCACGCAAGCTTTTCGCTTTGCGTGGGCTCATTCCTTTCAGGGCCGGCGGCTCCTGATGGGATACTGCACATAAACATAATACGTGTCAACATTATTTGTGTTTATAAGCGATGCACGACAGCAAAGGTGTTTTCAAGGCTGTATGGATTATCTACTTGCGAGCAATATGACCACAGATACGGCCGATGACCGTAAGTCGCTCAAGCTCGACGGTGAACGTTTCAAGGGCGGGATTGTCCGAAATGATCTTCACTTGGCTGGGCTGCGTAAAGGGGACGCGCTGAAGGCGTTTGATCTGCGGTTCGGAGTAGCCGTCGCTGATGGCGTAGACGGTGTCCGTCGTCATTTGGTTCTGGGAGAGGTCGACGATGACGCGATCACCCGGCATGTAGGTCGGCTGCATGGAATCGCCGACGACTTCCATGATGATGGTGTGGTTCGGCGAAGCCTTCGCCTCGTTCCGCAAATAGCCTGTGGGAATAAGCCATTCCGCGACAATTTTATGCCCGGCCACATTCCCGGAACCGACGGGAAGGTTGATGACTTCGCCGACAACGCCGCTGCCGGCGCCTAATTTGACATCGACCTCCGGCATCGCGCCTGCGATCTGCGGCGTCCAATGTTCGCGGCTATAGCTGTGTTCTTCGCCATCTTCGGCAAATCCGTCTTGATCCTGCACGTCGGGATCGAAAGAGTTGACGATGGTCGGCGCCACACGCGCCACCGTGCGCGGTCCTTCTCCTGTCAGGAGGTAGCCGGCCGAGGTCCCGAATTTCTTGGCGTAACGATTGGCGATCTCTGCATTGAACTCGTTCTGCCCGTTCTCGTGCGCGCGATAGGTGGATAGGCTCACGCCGAGCGCTTCCGCTGCCTTCGTGGCCGATGGATAATTTGCGGCTTCGCGGGCCGCCTTCAGTCGTTCGCCCATGGATTTTTGCATTTTTCGACCCTCGCAAAATTTACAACATAAATCATGTTGACATCATCTTTATTATCAACATAATTGGTGTTTATCAAGAGGCTTGCGGCGTAAACTACTGCAGGCCGGCACGCGGACTGATCTGCGGATTTTAGGTCGGCTGTATTGAAAGGTGACGGTATGACTACAGGCAGAAGGGGTAGGAGGGCATCGCCCCGCGTTGGATATTTCGACTGCTTCTGGGGTTGCCCCGGTTGCCGGCGCATCCTGTCGATTGCGGAAATTATCGAACTGCATTGCGAGAACTGCGATCTCGCGATCGTGCCATTGGAAATAGCCATCGGCGAGCCAGCGGCAGATCTAGAGAGATTGTCATGAGCGAGTTGCTTCAGGGCTTTCTGGCCTGCATGGGCGCAGCACTTTTCTTCGGTACCATGCTGATAGCGGTAAAATCGATCATCCGCAGATCGTCATGCTCATATGGCCACAATGAAGATTGCGGCGCGCCGGAAGGAGATCAGATCCACTTTCGGATGGCTGAAGACGAAAATACCCAAGCCGAGAAGTTGGCACGTCTTGTCGAAATGGGCTGACGATCACCGACGCTCCTCATCGAAATCCAACAAAACACTCAACAGACAGATCCGGCCCGTCGACCGGAGGAGGTTGCTATGAACGAATTTCAAATTGGAACTGAAGCCGTTGCCGGCGGTCATCACGGCTGGATCCGCAAGGTGCATCGGGCGACAAACGAGATAGTCCGCGATGGTCGCGGTCAGCCGATCGTCTTTGCGACGCAAGATGCGGCGAAGGCTGCCGCCGGGGAGGCGATGGTTGCCTATCTCAATACGCCGATGCTGCGTGATGGAGCGAGGGTCGAGGCAATTTCCAAGGCGGAAGCCTTCTTCAAACCGAAACCTGCCGCTGCCGCGGGCGCTGCCTGATCCGTTCGTTGGAATGGAAAAACATCAAATTAACAGACGAAAGGAGTTGAGCTGGCATGACCAAAGGCAGGCTGGATTTTCTTCTCGATGGACTCGGCATCAAGCTGGTTCCGGTCCATCGGCGGCGCGCTCCGGCGGAGAGCCATGCGCGCGGGACGATGCAGGAAATTCGGGGCCGTTATGGCGACGGCCATCTGGTCTTCGTCTTGCGGTGTATCCGGCAGACCGGGAGCAATCGGGACGAACTCTGGTCGGACACGATCGGTGCGGTATCCGATGTCCTCGCGCAGCGCCAGGACTGGGCGCTGCAGCGTCCGGGCGATCTGTTGGGCGCCTTCGATGATATCGCGCTTGCTTCCTTACGCACGGATGCGGTGGCACGACGGCCTTGGCCCGTTCGCGCGACGTTGCGCACGCTGATCTATCGGGAATTGGAGAAACGACTTGATGCACCAGTCCGCCTTGCAGTTTGACGATCTATCCCAGCGTGCGGCGGCGATCGCTGATTTGAGCCTGATCGTCCGTGCGCGCTTCGTCGAGGCTGCCGACACGATGGTCCACCTCGATGTGCGCGGCATTCGGCCTGACAGAATGCGGACGCTTTGGCCGGAGGTTTTGCCCGAGGCAATGGAGCATGCGGATATCCGCATTCGTTATCGTCCAAGCGCCGCGGCGATCAGCCGGGCGGAGGAGGTCCTGCAGGAATGGCTGCGGGTTCATGTCAAGGACGCAGAACGGCGCATCCTGCTTTCGCGGTGGTCCATTTGCCTTGCCGCGCCTTACGTTGCCGGCTCCTTCCGGGATTTCTGCTCGCGAACGGGACGCGTGCGCCGCACGGCCGAGCGGCGCATTCAGGGCGAATTCCAGAATCTTGCTGGCGTGCTCCTCGCCGGCTCGCCGATATTGCAGGAGCCGGATTGGTCGCGCATATCTCCGATGATGCCGAATGCGCCCGACGGGCTCGAACGGGTGAAGCTAGGGGCGCCCAAGCATGAAAACCACTGGCTGCCGGATGATGCGCGGCCCGTCTTCGATGCGGCAAGTCCAGAACTTGCCGAACTGGCCAAACGGCTGGAACGCGGAAACCGCAGGCGCGCCAAGATGAACGCCTGAATCCTAGCGACGATAGCGGTCCGAACCCGCATAATCGTTATGATGCACGAATTCTCCGCCTGGTAACTTGCTTCATTCAAATGCAAAGACGCCGGCTGGGCGCGTCCTTGTGGTGTCCTCGCCGAAATCCGGGACCGCATATTCCGCCAGAAGCCGAAGTCGCGATGTCGGCAAATGCGCGCGCCATGGATCGCCGATCAAGATCGCAATTCCTTGTGTCAGACAGCGATCCAGAAATGCCGTGACTTTCTCAGCAAGTGCCGCTTCATAGAAAAGATCCCCGACGCATATCACATCGACTTGAGGCGGTTCGCCTTCCGTCAAATCGGCGAGCATCGCGTTGACTGTTACTCCATTCAATGCCGTATTGAGCTCGATGGCCGCAATGGCATAGGGATCGATGTCGGCGGCATAGACTGCGGCGGCACCTGCTTTTATGGCTGCAGTCCCGACAATTCCCGAACCGGCGCCCAGATCCAGCACACGACAACCGGCCACACTTGCGGGCTTATCGAGAAGATAATGCGCCAGGACGAGGCCTCCTCCCCAATAATGCGCCCAATAGGGGGAACCGAATTGCGGATCCCGCTCGGCGAGGCGCCGCAAGCCGCTTTGCGGGCCTGCTTTATGCAGGCGAATATCCGCGATGCCGGGAACGAGCTGGACCGGGAGATTGTCGGCGATAAATTGCCGAATCCAATCCTGGCTCGTGGCGTCACCCACACCGCGCTCTTGTTGCCGCAGAAATGTGGTGTGCGTCTGCTTGAGGTTTTTCTTCGACTGAATTCGATCGTGCATCTCTGATATTTTCGAAGCCATAGCTATGGATTGAGGGTTATATCTCTCAAATCGTCGGACTGCAGAGTGCAATATTCGCGAGTGATTTCAAGTTGTTATTTGAAGCTCTCGTCAGCGCTCGCATTCCTTGCGCGGAAAGTGCTCTTCAAGGGTGTCGCCAACTACGCCGAAATGGGGTATCTATTTTGGCATGATGAGAACAGTTGCAGCGACGCACTGTCGATCGCAAGCGTTGTTTTGAACCGCTTGTTTTCTTTCAAAATTCCATCGGAAATCTGAAGCATGACCAATGCCGACAAGCCGGTCGTGCCGCGCAAGCCGCGCGCACGTCGTCGCAAGGCCGTCTCCGCTGGCGATACGCCGCTCGATTACATGTTGAAAGTAATGCGCGACGACGAGGCGGATCAGAAGCGGCGCGATGAAATGGCGAAGATCGCAGCCTCCTATGTTCACCAGAAGCCGAGCGAACGCTCCGGCGCTGGGGCCAAGGGAGGTAAGGGCGTCACCATCGACTTAACCAATGCTACGGATGAGCAGCTTGCAATACTCGAATCCCTCTTCGGTCCGCTTTCCGGATCCGGCGACGATGATGGCGGCGATCCAGGAGGAGAAAGCAAGGCGGAGAGCTGAGCGGGAGCGGGCCGAGCTTGCCGGCCGGATTGCAATGAATGCGGAACGAATTCGCGCCGACTGCCAGTCGCTGACGGGATTCGTTCGGGAGGCCTGGCATGTCGTCGAGCCCTCCGTCGACTATGTCCATGGCTGGCATATCGATGCCATCTGCCGGCATCTCGAAGCGGTGACGTCGGGTGAGATTACGCGGCTCCTGATCAATGTGCCGCCGGGCACGATGAAGTCGCTCCTCTGCGGGGTCTTCTGGCCGGCGTGGGAATGGGGACCTATGGGCAAGCCGGAGCTGCGTTATCTCGGCGCCTCCTATTCCGAACATTATGCCAAGCGCGACAACAGGCGCATGCGCGACCTCGTTGCCTCTGAATGGTATCAGGCGCTTTGGGGCGATCGGGTCAAGTTGACGAGAACCGGCGAGATGGCTTTCGCCAATACCCGCATGGGTTCACGCCAGGGTGTGCCGTTCTCCAGGTTGACCGGCGGCCGCGGCGATCGTGTCATCATCGACGATCCGCATTCCGTCGATGGGGCGGAATCGGAGGCCGAGCGCCTGTCAACGGTTCGCACATTTCGTGAATCAGTGCCGACGCGGCTCAACGATCCCCAGCGCTCGGCGATCGTCGTCGTGATGCAGCGGCTGCATGAGGCGGATGTATCAGGCACGATACTGGCGCTCGGGCTCGGTTACGAGCATCTGATGCTGCCGATGGAGTTCGAGCCTGAGCGTCGCTGCCGGACGTCGATCAGATTTGTGGATCCGAGGACGGAGGAGGGCGAACTGCTTTTCCCGCAGCGGTTTCCCCGTACGGTGGTCGAGCGGGACAAGGTACCGCTTGGCTCTTATGCGGTGGCCGGCCAGTTTCAGCAGCGGCCCGCGCCACGGTCCGGTGGTCTGTTTCAGCGCGGCGACTTCGAAATCGTCGAGGCGTTGCCTTCAGGTGCAAGACGTTGTCGCGCCTGGGACTTCGCCGCTTCGAAAGCACGCCCCGGCCGCCAGCCGGATTGGACCGTTGGCCTGCGCATGGCTTGGGCCAATGGCATTTTCTATGTCGAAACCATCGCGCGTGGACGCTGGTCGCCTGCCGAAGTGGAACGCAATCTCAAGAACGTTGCATCGCAGGACCGGCCGACAGTGACGATCCGGATGCCGCAGGATCCTGGAGCGGCCGGTAAGGCCGATGCGGAAACGAAGGTCAAGCTGCTCGCGGGCTTTCCGGTGAAAGTCATATCCCCGACCGGTGACAAGGCAACGCGCGCCAAGCCGGCATCGGCGCAGGCGGAGGCGGGAAACGTCAAGCTTTTGCGTGGGGACTGGAATGAGGCATTTCTCGATGAAGTCTGTGCCTTTCCGAATGGGCAGTTCGACGATCAGGTCGATGCTTTCGCCGATGCATTGAACGAGCTCGCGCTCAGCTCCTCATTCAGTTTCAGCAATTTCTAGGCTCGCTAGAGCGAGCCTCTTGATCACATGACATCAAAGGATAATCCATGGGGCAGGTATTCTCGATGGTTCGCGACGGATTGGTGAGCCTTGCATCCCGCATGGGCACCGAACGCGACAAGGCGGCATCCGTTTTTTATGCGCAGCCGATCCTGACGGACGAGCAGATCATCGCCGCCTATCGCGGCTCCTGGCTGCCGCGCAAGATCGTCGATATTCCGGCGCTGGATAGCTGCCGGAAATGGCGAAACTGGCAGGCCGCGAGCGATCAGATCGAATTGATCGATGCCGAGGAACGTCGGCTCAATCTTCGCGGCAAGGTGCTGGAGGCGTCGACCAAGGCGCGGCTTTTCGGGGGTGCCGCCTTGTTCATCGGGTCGGGGGATGCCGATCCGGCGCTGCCGTTGGAAATGGAGCGTGTCGGGAAGGGCGGCCTCAAACACCTAACGGTGTTGACGCGCCACCAGTTGGCTGCTGGCGATATCGACAGCGATCCGGCCTCCGAATGGTACGGCACGCCGAAATTCTACACGCTGACCGGTGCCAACGGCATGCAGGTGACCATTCATCCGTCTCGGCTCGTCATCTTCAAAGGTGCCATGACGCCGAATGAAGAATTTGGTGGGTTGGGCAACCAAGCCTGGGGTGAAAGTGTGCTTGCCGCGACATTCGATGCGATCAAGAACGCCGACAGCACGGCAGCTAATATCGCCAGCCTCGTTTTCGAGGCCAAGATCGACATCATCAAGGTCCCGCAATTCTCTGCCAATATCGGCAATCAGGCCTATGAAGATGCCGTGCTGCGTCGTTACTCGATCGCGAACATGATCAAAGGGGTGAACGGGACGCTGATCCTCGATGCCGAAGAGGACTATGACAGCAAGAGCGCGTCGCTCTCGGGTCTCACGGATATTCTGATGGCCTTCCTTCAGATCGTCGCCGGCGCGGCCGATATTCCGGTCACCCGATTGCTCGGTCAATCGCCCGCCGGCATGAACGCGACCGGCACCGCCGACATGAAGAATTATCACGATCGGATCCAGGCTATCCAGGAGCTCGACTATACGCCGGCGATGTCCCGGCTCGACGAATGCCTCATTCGCTCCGCCACCGGCGCGCGTGACCCCGCTATCTACTCGACCTGGGCACCGCTGGAGCAGATGAGCGAAATGGAGCGGGCCGATATCTTCAAGACGAAGGCCGAAGCGGCGCGAGCCCTGTTCGGCTCTGCTTCCGGGCAGGAGATCATTCCGCGCCAGGCGCTTTCGGAAGCTCTACTGAATGCCTTCGTGGAGGATGGGTCGTTGCCGGGATTGGAGGCGGCGGCAAAGACATCGAACCAACCGGACGATGATGTCGAGCAATCCGAAATGGAACCCGACGTGACTCAATGATCCGATGCCGTCACGGCTCACCGCTGACGGACCCGCTTCGCCAAAGGCGCGGCTTTCATCCCGAACCAGATTGGCTTCGGCCAGGAGAAATCCAACATGAATTTCACAGACACTGTCACCGTCGCGGGCACGCGGCGGACGGGAGACGGCTACCTTGTGGCCGACGCCCGGATCGCCCGCACCGGCATTCAAACCTATGCCGGCGCCGAAATCGGTAGGCCGGAAATGCCGACCGTACGCATCTATCGGCCCGGCGGCGAGGTCTTTTCCGAAGATACGCTCAAGAGTGCCGCTCACCGTCCGGTGACAAACGAGCACCCGCCCGAGATGGTCACCTCGGAAAACTGGAAGAAATATGCTGTCGGCCAGACCGGAGACGAGATCGCGGGCGAAGGCATCTTCCTTCGCGTACCGCTGATGGTCAGCGACGAAGAAGCCATTCAGGACATCGAAAGCGGCAAGCAGGAACTTTCGGCCGGCTATATCTGCGATGTCGATTTCACCACCGGCGTAACGCCCGCGGGCGAAGCTTACGACGCCATCCAACGGAACATTCGCATCAACCATATCGCCATTGTGCGCCGTGGCCGGGCGGGCTCGAAAGTCCGCATCGGTGACGCAGCCGCACCGTGGGGTTGCTCTCCTCTCGCAGCCCCACGCCCCCTTTCCGATGACAAGCAAAGCAAGGAAGGAATGATGTCCACGAAGACGATCATGATCGACGGCATCGAGATCAAAGTTTCCGATCAGGCCGCAGAGATCATCACGACATTGCGGCAGCGGCTTGCTGACACGGAGGCGGGCCATGAGAAGGCGATTGCTATCCGTGATGCCGAACTCGACGCGCTGAAGGCAGCTTTTCTCGATGAGGCGGAGATCGAGCGCCGCGCTGAGGCGCGCGCCGATCTGATCGGCCTTGCCAAGACGATTGCCGGCAGCATCCAGACATCCGGTCTTTCGGACGCTGCAATCCGCAAGGCCGTCGTGATCGCCAAGGCAGGCGAGGGCGCGGTCCAGGGCCGATCGGACGCCTATATCGATGCGCGTTTCGACATGCTGGCCGAAGGGCTGCGCAGGAAACCGGATCTTTTTGCTCAAACCATCAAGGACGGCATCAACCCGACACAGCCGTCCCCATCCCCAGCCTTTGCAGCCTATGCCGCCATGGTGCGCGATCTCGAGAGCGCGCATCTGGCCGCCAATCCCGCTTAACCAGGTCAACGAAAAGGAGACGCTTCAATGGCGACTTACCAGACCACCTATGGAAACGCTCCTCGGAAGGGCCTGCATGGGCAGATCGCTTCCGAGGAAAAGGCCAACAAAATCAGCCGCACGGTCGAAAACGCAGCCGGCATCAAGTTCGGACAGCCGGTCCAGCGCGGTCTCGCCGATCACGGCGTGGCGCCCTTTGCCGCCGGCGGCAAGTTCGTCGGCATTGCCGTGCAGACGCCGAACGTGCTGCCCGACGTGGCGCCGGCCGGCGGCTATGCCCAGTTCGTCACGGGCGCGTTCTTGACCTCCGGTCAGATGTACGTACGAGCCGGCGGTGCCGTCTCGGATGGTGACGCCGTCTACTACAATCCGACGACGGACGCCTACGTCAACGCAGCCGGCACCGGCATCGTCGGCCCCATTCCCGATTGTTTCTTCGACACGAGCGGCAGCAACGGCGACATCGTCGAGATCTCGCTCAAGCACAGGAGCGCCTAATCCATGAATCAATTCGTTCGACAGCAGTTTGCCGACGCCCAGGCCGCCTATTCCTTCGTCATCGCGCAGGGGCGCAATATCGAGACGCGCATCTACCAGCGCCGCTATCCGACTCTCAACTACGGCCTCCATGTCCCGGTCGTTACCGAAGGCAATGAATGGGCTTCCGGCACGACCTTCTTCACCGTCGACAGCGCAGGTGAGGCGAAGTTCCTCTCCGCCGCCGGCACGGACATGCCCTTCAATCAATCGACCCGCGACAGCGCCAGCCATGATTTCGCGATGGTCGGTTCGGGCTGGGAGTGGAATCTCGAGGAGGTCAATAAGGCTGCCCTCTACAATCTCGATCTCAACGCTTCCAACGCCATTTTCGCCGCCGATAAGATCGAGCGCCTGCTCAATTCCGTCGCCATGATCGGCTCGACGGAAAAGGGCTGGACCGGTTTCGTCAACGATCCGAAGGTGTCGCGCGTCGACGTCGCTGCCGATGGTACGGGCGGCTCGACCCACTGGTCCGCCAAGACGGCTGATCAGATCCTGCGCGACGTCAACGATCTTATCGGCGGCGTGCGGCAGCGGACCGGCGAAGTCGAGTGGATCGACAGCCTGCGCCTGCCGCCAGAAGCCTTCCGCCTGATCGCCACCAAGCGGCTTGCCGATGGTGACGGCTACATCACCGTGCTGGACTTCCTGCGGCGCGGCAACGTCTACACGGCCGAGACGGGCCAGCCGCTCGACATCCAGCCGCTGCGCGAGCTTGCGACGGCATCACAGGATGGCGGCGGCCGCATGGTCGTCTATCGCCGCGATCCGGAAGTGCTGCGCTTCCATCTGCCGATGCCACGCCGTGTGCTGCAGCCGCGCCAGAAGTCGATCATGAGCTTCGAGACCGGCATCATCGCCCGCACCGGCGGCACCGAAGTGCGCCTGCCGGGCGCCATGGCCTACGGTGACGAGATCACGGCTGCGGCCTGACGGTGCTCGCCCTCTCTCCGCTCGCGCGGAGAGAGGGTTCCCGTTTTCCCAACGATCGACATCGGAGCTTTCATGTCCGCATCCTTTTACGGCACGCTCGCCGCCGCCGATGCCTATTTCGCCGATCGTGCCAATGCCGGCTGGGCCCTGGCGAGCGACGGCGATCGCCTGGCGGCGCTGGTGCGTGGATCGCAGGCGGTCGACAGCCTCTACGAGCCCAAATTCGGCGGGCGGCGAACCGGGGGCTATGATCAAGCCTTGTCCTGGCCTCGCAGCGAGGCGACGACGGTGAATGGTGAAGTGATCGCCGACGATGCATTGCCGCTGGCCGTCACTTACGCGGCTTACGAGGCGGCGGCGCGCGAGCTTTCCGAACCCGGCAGCCTAACGCCTGTAATTGTCGCGGCCCGTACGGTAAAGCGCGAGAAGGTCGGGCCGTTGGAGACGGAATATGCCGTTGCCGATACGAGCGAGGACTTGATTGCCGGCGCAAAGCCGGTGCTGACCATGCTTGACGGGCTTCTCTACCCACTCCTGCGCCCGGTACTCCCCGGCATTCTGGTGGTGTGATGGCTGCTTTCGATTACGATAGGGCGCGGGTATATAACACCGATGCAGGGGCCGCGAATATCTATGCCCTGGTTTCGACGCCATCCGGTTCGTTGGCATATCCGATTGTGGCCAACACAGCCGCGAAGAACGGGTGGGCACGGTTGCAAGGGCGATACACGGTTCCGAGCGGCTATACCAAGCTATCCATGCTTCTGCAGGTCGAGAAAACGGCCGGCACAGGCAGCTCGTGTTACTGGTCCAAGCCGGTTATGCGCCGGGCTGTGTCGGCAGAGCTGATCGTGGATGGCGCGGTGACGGCAAACAAGATCGCGGTCAACAGCCTGGACGCCATCACCGCCAATCTCGGTGCAGTCAACATCAGCTCTGCCGTCATTGGTTCGTTACAGGTTGGAACGAGCAACATTGCGGCTGGCGCTATAACGCGTGTCGATTCTGCGATTCAGGGCCAGGCGGGCATTAACGTTGGATCTGGCCCCATCCCGATAACGGGGATCACGGCCTATCACGGCACTGGCTCTCCGCCGATTTTGGTCATGTCGTCATTCTCAATGAGCAATAACGGCGTCACCCAGGCTGGCGCCATGACTGAGGTCGAGGTCTATGTTTGGGACAGCGGCAACAATGCCTATACGGCGGTCCTGCCCGTGTCGTTCTACAAATACGGCACCTTCGCACATGCATTCACTTACACGCCACCTGCCGGAGCCAGCTCTACGCAGTTCCGTTTCGACGTGAAGCCGCTTGCCCTTCAAGGAAGCAGTGCGCCGCTCCTCCTTGTCAACAATCGCAGCATCAACGCGCTCACTCTGAAGCGCTGAACCGCAGAAAGGACTGCAGATGTATCGCATAGACAGCATGTATGAACCAATGGTCGAAGCATTGCTCACGACTCGGTCGGAGAATAGGGCTGAGCGCTGGATGGCATGCGCCGCCTTTTGGCTCGGCCGACAGCAGATCTACAATGTTCCGGAATACTGGCAGACACTTGCCGCCAAGATCACTTCGGAGCTGAATGCCGTCGACAAGGATGCCATTCTCGATCAATTGAGCAACAAGGAAGCTGCCTTGGTCGGTTCGGCCGCTGATTGGCCGGAAACACCAGGAAGCCTCGCTGCCATTGCCGCCGGTTGGTCTCCGGAGCCGGCTCCGGTCAATCTCTTCGCTTATGCCGCCTCCAAGCGCTATTCGGTGGAAACGAGCGGCATTGTCATCAACGACATGCGCGTGATGACTGATCGGGCGAGCCAAGCATTGATCACCGGAGCCTACAATTACGTGCAGGCGAATCCCGAAGTAACGGTCAAGTTCAAGACGGCGGCCGGCTTTGTGGAGCTGACGGCGCCACAGATGACTGCGATCGCCAATGCGGTTGGCGCGCATGTACAGGCGAGCTTTGCCGCCGAGGGCGAGGTCAACGGCCGGATCATCTCCGGCGTGATTACTACGAAGGCGGAAATAGACAACTTTGCTTGGCCGTCCAATGGCGCCACGGTGCCTAACGTTTGAGGAGTTCGGAATGTCTACCTATGCAAGCGCTCTGAAGAAGCAAATAGAGCTGTTACAGGGCGAGGTAGAGATCTACACCAACGCGCTGGATCGCCTTGCCGCTCAACTTGCCGAAAGAGAGGCTCAGTTGCGTACCATCGCGCGGCCTATCGAGATCGATGCGTCAGAAATGGTTCAAGCGAGCGAGCTCGGGCAAGAGGTGCGCGAGACCGTCTGATGGAGGGAAAGCCGGGGCCGTTCTTGATTTATACTCGGCTATCTACATGGAAACTAAATCGGGCCTGGCTGTTGGCGTAGCCGGGCTCACCGGCTGACGTTTTCGACAAGCATCGCGTCCGTCCTGTGAAGTGCAACTCTATCTCTTGAAACCGGAATAAAACTCATGAACCACGCGAAGTTCTTCGCGACGGTGCGCTCGTCATTGTTTGGTGGGCGGCTATCGACGAACCAGGTCAATGGCATGGAGACAATCCTTGCGGCATGGGAGACGCAGCCCATCGATCCTCGCTGTCTGGCTTACATGCTGGCGACGACTTATCACGAGACGGATCATACCATGTGTGCCATCTCTGAAAATTTGAACTACTCGGCAGGCGGGTTGCAAGCAACATTTCCGAAGTATTTCAATATCGAGCAGGCGTCTGTTTACTCTCACCAGCCGCGGCGGATTGCCAACCGCGCCTATGCAAACCGAATGGGGAATGGCGACGAAGGCAGTGACGACGGCTGGCGTTACCGTGGCCGCGGCCTTGTGCAGATAACTGGGCGGGACAATTACGCCAAGTATGGCATCGACGATAATCCGGATATGGCGCTTGATGCGCGTAAAGCCGTCGAAATTCTTTTCGACGGCATGATCAATGGCCGCTTCACGGGAAAAAAACTTACCGATTACTTCAGCGCTACAAGTTCCGATTGGATCGGCGCGCGTCGGATTATCAATGGTACGGATCGCGCAGTCGAGATTGCCAGTCTTGCCAAGAAGTTTGCGGCTGCGATCGAGTGTGCCCGATAGATTCGCCTGAAGTTGTTTATGACGAAATATGCCGATGTTCAGTGTCGTTCGGTTTCCAAAAAACTCGAAGTCTCAGCGATATCGTGTCGATGGATCAATCCCGTCAACTCAAAAGGAAAGTAGATGTTCAACACGAATACCTTGCATAATGTACTGAATGTTTTGATTGCCCTCTCGGCATTGATGGTTGCAGTTCTCCTGTCGACGGGCTGCACCCAACTTGCCGACGGCACGTTGGAATGTTCGCAATCCTTCGTCGGCCCGGGCTATACCGCGGGCATTGTCGCGGCACTGAGCACGTTGAAAATCCTCGTCAATATTATGCGAGATGGCGTCGCAGGATTGATAAAGCCGCAGCCGCCCGTTGGCAAATAAAGCCATTTAACCGTTACACGGCCCCATAAATAAGCAGCAAAATTCCAAATTCCGAAAATTGATTGAGAACGACGATGACGATACACGAATTTCTGGATGCGTTGGGCATCAAAGTCGGGGTCGTCATCGCTGGCTTATCTGGCGGCATTCTACGCGGCCTTTCAAGGCGTAGATATACCACACGAGAGATTATTGCCTCGCCGATTTGTGGCGCACTTGCGGCAGCTTATCTCACCGAACCTGCGCTCTTTTACCTGCGGGCCATCAATTGGCCCTTGCCGCCGAAGGATGTCGCGGCCATGAATGCCACCGCTTTCGTCGTCGGTGTATGCGCGATGTGGATTGCCGATCTGGTGTTTGACGCTGTTTCCAGATGGGTGAAAGGAGGCTACCAAACGCGGTAATGATCCGACCGCGCCACCCGAAATCGGATGGACGATGGAGGCAGAAAATCCATTGCGTGTTTCCGATTGATATCCCCTTGGGCGAGCCTATTTTTTGATTTCGTTGAAGGCCAACAAAGTGGGGGAGCGTATGGTTGATTTGTCGGATCGTTTTGCGGTTTCAACGTGGTCTCTGCATCGCGCGCTCGGTTCTACCTATCCTCATAAGCCCAGCGATCGAACAGCTGCGGCCCGTCAATTGACCTACGGGCAGGGAAAAATGGAACTGATCGATGTACCGCAGCAATGCGCTGGTCATGGAGTTTTTCGGCTTGAGATCTGTTCCTTCCATTTGCCAAGTCTCCTTCCGAATTATCTTGCCGATTTTCGTAAGACTGCTGAAAAAGCTGGAGTAAAGGTTCAGACCCTGCTGATTGAAGAAGGGGATCTTAGCGATCCTGAGACAGCGCGGCGCGATGCCGATTGGATGGCCAGCTGGATCGATATTGCCGAGGCTCTCGGCGCGGAAAACATGCGTGTGATAGCCGGAAGGGCTCAGCCGACGGATACAGCTTTGACGCTCGCGGAAAAACATCTGTATCGGCTGGCAGGTCTTTCCGCCGCGGCGGGGGTACGTCTGGTCGTGGAAAACTGGTTTGATCTCTTACCAAGCCCAGTGGAGGTCAACCGACTCCTTGACGCATTGGACAGCAAAGTCGGCCTCAACGGGGATTTCGGCAATTGGGAGCGTGCCGGAAAATACGATGATCTCGCGAAGATCATGGGCCGCGCCGAACTTTGCCATGCAAAGGGGCATTATTCAGCAGCTGGCCTTGATGCCGAGGATTATATTCGTTGCGTCAAGCTTTCCGCTGCGGCCGGTTATCAAGGCCCTTTTACGCTAATTTATGATTCGACGTACCATCGGGACGAATGGTCCGGCATCCTTGAAGAGCGGGACTGCATCGCTAATGCTTTGAAAGATGAGGCGGTAGATCAGAGCTTGCTGTAACTGAAACGATACCACAGCTCTATTCGGTAGATTGTCCCATGTCGCGACTTTGAGGATGGGTACAGAACCTGATCATCAATGAAACTCGTAGTCGTACAGAGCGCCCAGAAGCTGGTCCTGGGTTTGATAACCGGCATTGTAGAGATCGATGGCCACGTTGGCCGCGGACAGGCCCTCCTGGCTTTGCAGTCTTATACTGCGCTCTGAGCACCAGGCGAAGAGTACGCCTGCTAGGACATCAATGTCGTCAGGGTAAAGCGGCGCGTTGACCATCATAGACATTCGCTACACCATTCATTGTTGGAGCTGGTACCAGGTGGGGTGAAGCGAACACTGCTTTGATTTTGGAAATTTGCAACCACCTTCATTGCTCGACGTTAACGCGAGCCTGATACGGAACAGATAGCCTGTCTCTTAATGTAACAAGGGCTCTTTACGGCACATCATTGCAGAGTTTGATGCTCGCCAGGCCGGGCTGTCGGATGTGTAAGCCTGTCCTTTATGTTGTGCGGCGCAAAAAACAAAAGGACGCCGAGCGTAATCGCCAGCGCCACTAGAAGGGATAATACGAGCTTCGGTCTGGAAGGCATCATTGGTGAATTGGATAGGACGCCCTGACTGCGGCTTCGATCAATTCCTCGGCATAAGAAAGTGCCGATGCAGTGTCTTCTCCGTCGAGTTTCAGTTCCCGGCACTTGTGATGCATGGCTCTGCGAATTTGTGCGAGCAATGCAGCATCAATATCGACTTCTCCGTCGTCAAAGACGTGCGTTAACGCAGATTGGGCAACAATTTCTAGAACTGCGACCCTGCCTTCGATTTCACCGAGAGATGGTATTGCGTTCCTCTTTACGTGCTGTTTGCAGTCGCGATGGGTAGTAAGCATTTCGGTCACCTCCTTCACGAAAGAAGATAACTAACGAAAGGAGAAAAAGTTCGGCTGAATTGCTAAAAAAAGCAATTTTTGCAGTGTTCCCTCGCGATGTTTATCAATGATTGGTGTGCCTCCATCTATCATCTCACTTCATGGGGCACAGACTGGGGTCCGACAATACATCAGCGCAATGCGGTGAACGCCGAAAATCATCATAGTAGAGAGTCCAAACCGTAGTATCGGCGGCGCGATATGGGCCGAATTTAAAGTATTGATTCTTCCCGAGCCCATGGTCTGCGTGTCCAATGTGGCCTGTAACCGAGGCAATCCATTTATTGTTAGCGAATATTTCGATATGCCCTGAGCCGTCCGGCCCGGGTTTGCTGTATATAGCGAAGTCAATCCAGCCGGAGGAAGGCGTTGGTAGCTTGTTGCCGCGATTTATTACCTTGATTGCGCTGGTGCAACTGGTGAATTCTCCACCGTCGCCGTCATTCCAATTATCATCCGTCGCTATCAAGGCACGCATCTGATTGCTGTCCGGCCGGAACCAAACAGGAGTTTCGCCGTCACCGCAAATTTCACCATCGCCCTTGAATTTGCCCTTCTTGGTCGGTGCGACGTAGTTGGTTTCCACGGTAGCGAAAAGCTTGCCGTTGTTGAGCCGCAGGGCCAGGAAGGGGCTGAAGTCTCCCTCTGCCTTCGGCCCGATTTCCCGTTTCCATTGCGCAATAAGATAACGATGATCGCCAGACGGGATGGGGTCGGCGAACTTCACGGCAAAGCCGTACCAAACTCCCTGATCGTAGGGTACGCGATATTTGGTACGCTCCCATATCTCCGCTCTTTCGCTGCAATTCGCTTTACCGGGCGGGCAGAATGGTTTGACACTCAGCTTCAGCGCGCCGGTGCCAGTCCGCGTGACCTCCGATTGAAATTCAATCGCCCCCGCTTTCTGTTCGAAGTTATCGCGATAATAAAGATGGCCGGATGGCGCGAAATCCGTTCCGTCGAAGCCGTCATGCAGAACCATCTTCGCTGGGTTGTCAGCCAGCGTTGACGTTGCGGCGCAAGTGCAGGCCAGGATGGCGGGCAGTGCGTATTTTGCATTCATGCAGGAGTATTCCTCTGGCGGGACATTCATACAGCTTTATCAATGACCTGTTCGCTTCCTGCAGGCAAGCGAGAGCTGCGCGGCTTCAAGGCAACATTGATGGTTCGCCAACTCACTTCCAATCAAATCCACGAGAACCACAACCTATTAATGTGATGATTGACGGTGCTACTTTAACCGCATGTTAGACGCTTTGCGGTTCATATCTCCAGAGATTGGGCTTGGTTGCGGCTATCAGCGCCCCGGACATGATCGTTCGCCGCCGCAACTTCAACGACGTTTTGATGCCGGTCATGAGACGAACCGGCTAAGGGTCGCTGTTGGGGACCGTCTTTGGCAAATGAGGATGCAGAGCTGGCCATAAGTGAGGTCAGACGACGACGAAAGATCGTTATTCTAACGTCGCACGCGTTTCTGCGCGGCTACCGCAAGGCGTCGATCCACTTCATCGCGTCTTGCTGGGCCGAGCAGGGATATAAGGTCGATTTTGTTACCATAGGACACAGCTGGCTGACCCTGTTTAAGGACCGTCCACGCTTTCGCGCGCTATCCCAATATCAGGCGAACCGATTTCAGGTCATCGCCGCTAATCTGCGAGCAGGTGCTTATCTTCCACCATTCCATGCCTTCAGCTCCAGCAACCGCTTTCTGAATGCAGCAAATGCGGGATTCTTTCGGCTCTATGGAAGCTATCTCCCGCCTTTTGCACGGCGCGCAATCGCCGATGCAGATCTGATAGTGATCGAAAGCGGTTCGGCACTCGCATTCTTTAACAGGGTCAAAAGGCTGAACTCGAAAGCACGCACCTTATATTTTTGCCGCGACCTGCTGCGCAGCATAGGCGCAGCACCAGTGCTGCAAGAGATTCAAGCCGCTCAGATTGGATGCTTCGACACGGTTTGCGTTCCTTCGGAAAGGCTGGGAGCGATGCTGCCACCGGGCGGGCGTGTGCGTGTCATTCCTCAAGGTGTCGACGCCACGCTTTTTGATCGCGAGCAGCCGTCGCCATATCGGCCCGGCAGCCGCAATGCGATTTCCATCGGCAATATGCTCTTTGACCAGGCTTCCGTCGCTGCTATGGCAGTGACTGCTCCCCATGTGAATTTTCACGTCTTTGGCGCAGCATGGAGTGGCTGGGTTCAGCCAAATATCACGATCTACGGCGAGCGGGATTTCGAAAACATCGTTCCTTATCTGCAGCATGCGGATTTTGGTATTGCGCCTTATCGACTCACGGCAGATGAAGTTTATCTCGCCGAATCAAGCCTGAAGCTCGCACAATACAGCTATTGCGGCTTGCCGATCCTGCTGCCAGATCTTGTTCCCTTTAAACGTGCCAACGGCATTCCATATCGTCTTCACGGCGAAGTTGCCTGGCGAGAGAAGATCGACACGGCACTGGCGATGCGCCGATCGCCGGCTTTCCGCGATGGGATAATGACCTGGGACGAGGTTGCACGGCAGACTTTGGCCACCGTCTTTGAAGCGCAGTGATTTCTTCAGCCCGGCGCGAGGAAGTTGAGCAGTTTGTCGGCGAATGGACGTGATGCGCTCGGAAACTTCGCAACCGCCGTATCCATCAAAATCTGCACATCTTCGGGCGTAACCAAGCGCAAAAAGCGGATTGCCAGCAGGTAGGCGATTGCCCCGGCGGGAATGGCGACCACAAGCGCGGCAAGCCCATCAAGGCTGTAAACACCGAGACCTGCGGCGCTCGCGCAAACAAGAGCTGCGAGCATCGTTTTTACCAAGGCTGTGATAGGGACAGCCACGCGGACATATTTCCAAGCCGTCCAGCCGAGCAGCGCAAACGTCAATATGACGATCATTGCTCGAGCAAGAGCAGCACCCTCAAGCCCAAACAAGGGCACAAGAACGGTCAGCAACAATATCGTCGATATGCCGCTTGCAATCTGTATGCGCAGCAAAACAGCGCTGCGCCCGGAAGCGCCGATTATACCCCACGGGATTACGGACATGCCGGCGAGCCAGACAAAGGCCAGCAGGGTGGCCGCTGCCGGAATGGCAGGCTCAAAGGCATCGCCGAAGATCAGCGGCAAAAGCTCGGGCGTGATGATTGCGCCGCCGAGGCTGATCGGCAGCATGACCAGTGCGACGACGCGGATCACACGCTCATATGCCGCATCAAGCGCCTGCTGGTCATTTCGCGCATGTGCCTCGGTGAAATTGACGATCAATGCCGGCGATATCTGGAGCATGACCTGTTCAATGAGCCCGGCCAGGCCGAGGCCCGCCGCGAAATAGCCAATGCTGGTCGGAGAGAGAAAGATACCGAGAAAAAGGAACTCTATGCGCGAGAGAACGAGGATCTCGATGAGATCGCTAAGCCACATATATCGACCATAGCGTAGCATTTCCGGTGTCAGCGCGTTCCGCGAGTATTTTGAGG
Organism: Rhizobium sp. KNZ2-6A; assembly: GCF_056755475.1. Lineage (NCBI taxonomy): Bacteria > Pseudomonadati > Pseudomonadota > Alphaproteobacteria > Hyphomicrobiales > Rhizobiaceae > Rhizobium > Rhizobium sp. KNZ2-6A. Next base: position 47,813 of record NZ_JBNDIC010000025.1, read on the forward strand.
CGGGATCGATATAGCTCCGCAATTTCAACGCTTGCGGCAGATAGCGGGCGACATAGCCGATCAAGGCGCCAGTCGGGCCTAGCAGCCAGGCTCCGGCGAAGACGAGCGGAACTTGCATCGCTCCGCCCAGCAAAGTCGTACGGGCCGTTTGACCGAAACGGTTTCTTCCACGCGCCACGGCGGTCGAGAATACATGGAACGCATAGCTCAGGAACAAGAGCCCGGTGATCAGCCAGAACCAGGCATGTCGTGCATCGCGGTGAATGTAAGTGATTGCGGCAAAGAGAAGAATAGCCGCGGTGATCATGCCGATGGAGATGAGAAAGCTGCGCAGCGCCGTACGGACTAATGTTTTCCATGCGTCGCCATTGCCCGAGAGGCTGCCTGCGTTGCGCAGCAAGGTTTGAGGCAGGCCCATGTCCGCCAGCGCTGCAGCTGCCGTCGCAACCCATATCGCATAGGCGACCTTGCCCGATCCGGCAGGGCCGAGCAAGCGGGCGGCGATGACGCTGCTTGCAAAGCCCGCAGCCAGCGAAATGGATGTTGCAGCCAGGCTGATCAGTGAGCTTCTAAGAAGATTGGATGCAGACGTGCTCATGGTCATCTACCTTGAAGGCCGACGCATAACCTTGTGTTAAAGGCGGGCTGATAGTTTTCACTTGCGTTCTAGTTGAAATTTGAGATGGCCACCATGATAGATCGCGCCGGTGAGCGGGATGGATTTCTCATTCCGGGATATCTGCATAAGGGATTGCGCGAGCGGATGCACAATCTTCTGTGGCGGCTTATGTCGCCTTTGCCGGACAGCACTTACTGTGCTCTGAAATATCGTGCCATCCGCGGCAAGTTCCCCAATTTGACATCACCTCAAACCTTTACCGAGAAGGTGCAGGCGCGGAAACTCTATGATCGCAATCCTCTCTTTCCACGCTTTGTCGACAAGGCCGACGCCAAGCTGCTGATTGCGGAACGGGTTGGCAGCCAATATGTCATTCCCACGCTTTGGGTTGGGACCGACCTGGCTTCTGTCGATTGGTCGGAAATTTCGTTGCCTGCCGTTGTCAAGCCAACCCATGCAAGTGGTGTGGGACGATTTCTTTATGGAGAGGCAGATGTGGATCGGCTTCTCAAGAATGATCCCTCGGCCGAATGGCGATCGATCGATCATGCTTCCTACAATAGGGAATGGGCTTACAGCCAATTGGAGCGTCGCATTCTTATAGAAAGCATGCTTCTCGTGGATGGCCGAGTTCCCTGGGATTATCGGCTCTTTACTTTCAACGGCAAGGTTTCACATATCGAGATCGACATCCGTGAGGGTGGTCGAGGCTATTCCTGCAACTATACACCCCACTGGCAGAAGCTGCCGTTTTACGATCCGGATTATCTTGGCCTTTATCCAGGGGAAGTTGCGCGCCCGCCGCGGCTGGATGAAATGATCCATGTCGCGGAAACCGTGGCGCATGATATCGATTTCGTTCGTGTCGATCTCTATACGTCCGCGGAGTGGCTCCGCGTGGGCGAATTGACCTTCTATCCAGGCGGAGGCTTTGAGGCGTTTGAGCCGGACGAGTACGATCTCTTAATCGGTCAGAAATGGCGGCTAGGTTTTGAAGTCCCAAAGAGATAGGTGGACAAATCGCGTTCTCCGCGTTTGATAGGCCGATCCATTTTCAGGAAAGGCTTTCCATGACGATCGACCAGGACCTTGCTCGCATCGAGCTTCAAGAGGAAACGCTGCGTTTCGACGCTTTCGATCTTTCGACCGCCTGGGTGCTCGGCAAGCTGCTGCGTGATCTGGCCAGCGAGCGCAATCTGGGCGTTGCCATCGACATTACCCTGCATTCGATGCCGGTTTTCTATATCGCCTTGCCCGGTTCCACCCCCGATAATTCCAACTGGATTCGCCGAAAGCGTAACATGGTCCTGCGCTATTTTCGCAGCAGCTATGCCAGCGCCTTGCGGCTCCAGCAGCAGGGGAAAACGATCGAGGACAATGGGCTTTCGAGCGCCGAATATGCGGCATCCGGCGGTAGCTTCCCCATTTTCGTCAATGGCACCGGCTGCATCGGCGCAGTCACCGTTTCGGGCATTCCGCAGCGTGAGGACCACAATCTCGTTGTCGAGGCGTTGGCTTTGACACTTGGCCACGAACTTCACAATCTCAACCTCGCCTAGAAGGCTGAGGCGGCGCGCCGGGCTCGAGCCGCGCGCCGCTGCCAATCTCAGATTTTGCCGCCAGCCTCGGCGATGACTTTGGTCAGGCTGCCCGTTGCCGGGAAGAGGGGGATCAGGCACGCCTGCAAGGCGTGGTAAATATCGCCCTTGCCCGGGAAAAGTGTGTGAGCCGGAACGAGACCTTCCGTCAGCTCTTCATGCCAGCCGCTGTTGGTGTGATCTATGAAAGCCCGACCGATCACGCTCCAAATCTTACGATAGCTTTCCTCGTGGAAGTCGCTCGGAATGTGTTCATTCAAATAATGGGCGGCACCTGCGCCTTCGCAAGCAGGCCACCAGAGCTTGTTGCGTTTGGCGGGCGTATCTTCCCAATCGAGTGTGTAGAAGAAGCCGCCTTTTTCGTTGTCCCAGCCCAGAGACATAGATTGTGAGAAGAGACCTTTGGCCGCGTCCGGCATCCAGTTGTGACGCTTTTCCCCCAGCGACCAAAGCTGCAGGATAAGTCGCGCCCATTCCAGCCAATGCCCCGGCGTCGTGCCTGACGGGCGGAACATTTCATTGCCGCGATAATCCTTGTCGAGCACCCAATCGACATTGAAGTGCTCGGCAACCCGCCAGCCAACGGATCCCGCCGAGCGCCGGATAACAAGATCCGCGATACTTTCGGCCTTGTCGAGATACGCTTTTTCGCCGGTAGCCTCGAAGGCAGCCATCAGCGCTTCCGTCAGATGCATGTTGGAATTCTGGCCGCGATAGCTGCCGCCGTCGATCAGCGACCAATCCTGATTGAATTCCTCGGCAATCGCCCCGTGCTTTGCCTCCCAGAACTTCGTATTCAGAATTTCGGTAACGTCGGCAAGCATGCCGTCGGCCAGAGGATGGCCGATCGTCTTGGCGGAAGATGCTGCAAGCAGCACGAAAGCGTGACCATAGCCTTGCTTGCTGGAGTCGACGGGGCCATCATTGTTCAGCGACCAGACATAGCCGCCTTGCTTGGTGTCACGATGATGGTTCCATAGATAATTCATTCCATGGTCGACAATCTCGTTCGCGCCGGGACGACCAAGCAGTGATGCGATAGAGAAGCAATGCACCATGCGTGCCGTCGAGTGGATACCGCGCACAGGATTGCTCTTATCCAGCGGTTTGCCGGCATCGTCCATGTCGTAGAAGCCGCCCTTGGGGTTGACGGCGCGATACTGGAAGAAATTGAAAAGGGCATCGGCCTGATCGAGCAGCCAGCGCCTGTGGTAGGTGCGGGTACTCCAGTTTCCGAGCGCCGCGGGTTCAACCTGTATGTTCATGCCGTCCTCCTTGGATTTTCTTCTGAAAGCCGTATAGCGCCGCCCGAAAGCGCTGTCATGGCGTTATCGGATGAAACTGTGTCGCTACCCCGCGTCGTCCATGGTCGGGCGGCAATTCGTCCGGTCTGTCTTTTCCTGAAAGAACAAAACTATAGAAGAGGCATGCTTGCGCTATGCTGAACATGAGCGTAGATATGTTGACATAAAGATATCTTTATGTGATCTGATTGCGGAGTCGCAATCAGGCCAGAGGAATTCGCTTATGTTTGACAATCTTTTTGGTTCGGAAACAGCGAAGCGCGGCGGCAGCGAGATATTCGAGGCCTTGCGAAAGGCGGCGAGCGAACGAATCCTCGTGCTTGATGGCGCCATGGGTACGCAGATCCAGGGTCTCGGCTTCGACGAAGATCAGTTTCGCGGGCATCGGTTCATCGGCTGCGCGTGCCACCAGAAGGGCAATAACGACCTCCTCATCCTGACGCAGCCCGATGCGATTGAAGACATTCATTATCGCTATGCCAAGGCCGGTGCGGACATTCTCGAGACCAACACCTTCTCCTCCACCAGCATTGCGCAGGCGGATTACCAGATGGAAGGCGCGGTCTACGACCTCAACAAGGAGGGCGCCGAGATCGTCCGCCGCGCGGCGATCCGCGCCGAGCGCGAGGATGGCAAGCGCCGTTTCGTTGCCGGTGCCATCGGTCCGACCAATCGCACGGCTTCGATCTCTCCCGACGTCAATAATCCCGGCTATCGTGCTGTCAGCTTTGATGATCTGCGCCTGGCCTATGGCGAGCAGATCGATGGTCTGATCGATGGCGGCGCTGACATCATCCTGATCGAGACGATCTTCGATACGCTGAACGCCAAGGCGGCGATCTTTGCCTGCGAGGAGCGCTTCGAGGCCAAGGGCATCCATTTGCCTGTCATGATTTCAGGTACGATCACCGATCTCTCCGGCCGCACGCTATCCGGTCAAACTCCTTCGGCGTTCTGGAATTCCGTGCGCCATGCCAGCCCCTTTACCGTCGGCCTCAACTGTGCGCTCGGCGCCAATGCCATGCGACCGCATCTGCAGGAGCTTTCGGCCGCTGCGGATACCTTCATCTGCGCTTATCCGAACGCCGGTTTGCCAAACGAATTCGGCCAGTACGATGAAATGCCCGAGATGATGGCGGCGCAGGTCGAAGAATTTGCGCGCGAAGGACTCGTCAATATCGTTGGCGGCTGCTGCGGTTCCACGCCTGAGCATATCGCCGCGATCGCTCAGGCGGTCTCCAAGTATCCGCCGCGCAAGCTCGCCGAGCATCGTCCGTTCATGGCGCTTTCCGGCTTGGAGCCTTTCGAACTCAGCAAGGACATTCCTTTCGTCAACGTCGGCGAGCGCACGAACGTCACCGGCTCGGCGAAGTTCCGCAAGCTGATCACCAATGCCGATTATACGGCAGCGCTTGCCGTCGCCCGCGACCAGGTCGAGAACGGCGCGCAGGTCATTGACATCAACATGGATGAGGGCCTGATCGATTCCGAGAAGGCGATGGTGGAATTCCTCAATCTCATCGCCGCCGAACCGGATATCGCCCGCGTTCCCGTGATGATCGACAGTTCAAAGTTCTCGATCATCGAGGCTGGTCTGAAATGCGTGCAGGGCAAGCCGATCGTCAATTCCATCTCTCTGAAGGAAGGCGAGGAGAACTTCCTCAAGCAGGCTCGATTGATGCGCATGTATGGCGCGGCCGTCGTCGTCATGGCGTTCGATGAACAGGGTCAGGCAGACAGCTATGAGCGCAAGGTCGAGATCTGCTCGCGGGCCTACAAGCTGCTGACGGAAGTGGCGGGCCTGTCGCCGGAAGACATCATCTTCGATCCGAACATCTTCGCGGTCGCGACCGGTATCGAAGAACACAATAATTACGGCGTCGACTTCATCGAGGCGACGCGGACGATCCGGAAGAGGATGCCGCTGGTTCATATTTCCGGCGGCGTGTCGAACCTGTCCTTCTCGTTTCGCGGCAATGAACCTGTCCGCGAGGCCATGCATGCCGTGTTCCTCTACCACGCCATTCAGGCGGGCATGGACATGGGCATCGTCAATGCCGGTCAGCTTGCGGTTTACGACAATATCGATCCGGAACTGCGGGAAGCATGCGAAGACGTCGTCCTCAACCGCCGACCTGACGGCACGGAGCGCCTGCTCGAGATCGCTGAGCGCTTCCGAGGCGCTGGCGGCAAGGAGGCCAAGGCGCAGGATCTTTCCTGGCGTGAATGGCCGGTCGAGAAACGGCTCGAACATGCGCTGGTCAATGGCATTACCGAATATATCGAAGCCGATACCGAGGAAGCGCGTCAGTCTGCCGAGCGGCCATTGCATGTGATCGAAGGGCCTTTAATGGCCGGCATGAATGTCGTTGGCGATCTTTTCGGTTCGGGCAAGATGTTTCTGCCGCAGGTGGTGAAGTCCGCCCGTGTGATGAAGCAGGCTGTTGCCGTTCTGCTGCCTTATATGGAAGCCGAAAAGCTTGCCAATGGCGGTAGCGGTGAGCGGCAGTCGTCCGGAAAAGTGCTGATGGCGACCGTCAAGGGCGATGTTCACGATATCGGCAAGAACATCGTCGGCGTCGTTCTTGCCTGCAACAACTACGAAATCATCGATCTCGGTGTCATGGTGCCGGCGACGAAAATCCTGGAAACGGCGGTTGCCCAGAAGGTCGATATCATTGGCCTCTCCGGATTGATCACGCCGTCCCTGGACGAGATGGTGCATGTCGCTTCCGAGATGGAACGGCAGGGATTCGATATTCCACTGCTGATCGGCGGCGCTACCACCAGCCGTGTTCATACCGCGGTGAAGATCCATCCAAGCTATCATCGCGGGCAAACGGTCTACGTTACGGATGCGAGCCGCGCTGTCGGCGTCGTATCCGCCTTGCTGTCACACGAAGCGCGCCAAGGCTATATCGATACCGTTCAAGCTGAGTATTCCAAGGTCGCTGCCGCGCATGCGCGCAGCGAGGCCGAGAAGGTACGCTTGCCGATCGCAAGGGCGCGCGAGAATGCCGAGAAAGTGGATTGGTCGAGCTACAAGCCCGTCAGGCCACAGTTCTTCGGAACCAAGGTATTCGAGAGCTACGATCTTGCCGAGCTGGCGAAATATATCGATTGGACGCCGTTCTTCCAGACCTGGGAGCTGAAGGGTCGTTTCCCAGCGATTCTGGAGGATGAGAAGCAGGGCGAAGCGGCTCGGCAGCTCTATGGCGATGCGCAGGCGATGCTGGAGAAGATCATCGCAGAGAACTGGTTCCGCCCGCGCGCAGTCATCGGCTTCTGGCCGGCGGGGGCGGTCGGCGACGATATCAGGCTATTTACGGACGAAAGCCGCAGCGAGGAGCTTGCGACTTTCTACACGCTGCGTCAGCAGCTGTCGAAGCGCGATGGCCGACCGAACGTGGCCCTATCGGACTTCGTAGCACCTGTTACCAGCGGTGTCGGCGATTATGTCGGTGGCTTCGTCGTCACGGCTGGCATCGAGGAAGTGGCCATCGCCGAGCGTTTCGAACGGGCGAATGACGATTATTCGTCTATCCTCGTCAAGGCACTGGCGGACCGCTTTGCGGAAGCTTTCGCCGAGCGGATGCACGAGCGGGTGCGGCGGGAGTTCTGGGGTTATGCTGCCGACGAAAACTTTTCGAGCGAGGAACTCGTTCTTGAAACCTACGCCGGTATTCGACCGGCGCCTGGCTATCCCGCGCAGCCTGACCATACCGAGAAGGATACGCTTTTCCGTCTGCTGGATGCGGAAGCGACGACTGGCGTGACGCTGACGGAAAGCTACGCCATGTGGCCGGGCTCGTCCGTTTCAGGCATCTATATCGGCCATCCGTCCTCCTACTATTTCGGTGTTGCCAAGATCGAACGCGATCAGGTCGAAGATTATGCCGCCCGCAAGGGCATGCCGGTGGCCGAGGTGGAACGTTGGCTGGGTCCCGTTCTCAACTATGTACCTGAGAAGCGTGACGCGGCCGCCTGATCGCGAACTGTTTCAATGACTTGAACTGCTTTGCTTGGAATTTGATTCCGCATGAAAACGCCGCCCCAGCTTGAGTAGCTGGGGCGGCGTTTTTCTGATTCCAGACGTTCTTTCTACTTCGCAGATTTGCGCTAATTCGCGCCTATCGTCAGCTCAGCGACGAAATCATAGGCATCGCCGCGATAGAGCGATCGCGTGAATTCCACAGCGCGGCCGGAACCCAGATAGGAGATACGTTCGATCGAGAGGCCGGCGGCTCCCACGGGAACGCCGAGCAGCCCGGCATCGGCCTCTTTCATGTTGGTTGCGGATATGCGCTGAACGGCGCGAACCGGGCGCACCTGCCGCTTCTCCAGCTCCGCATAGAGCGATGTCGTCACGACAGACGGATCAGGCAAGAACTCACCGGAGACGCTGGCATGCTCGATCGCGAGCGGCTGATCGTCGGCAATGCGCAGGCGGCTCAGACGCGATACCTTGGTGTCGGCTGCAAGGCCGAGAATCATCATCTCGTCCGGGGAGGGCGTGTGCACGCCCTTGTGGAGCCATTCGGAACGAGCGGTCATTCCGCGTCTCGCCATGTCCTCGGTAAAGGACGTCAGTTGCGACAGGCGTTGCTCCACTTTGGATACCGGCTTTGCGACGAAGGTGCCGGAACCGTGGCGACGCACCAGAATGCCTTCGGCGACGAGATCGTCGATTGCCTTGCGCACGGTAACGCGGCTGACCGCGGCAAATTCGGCAATGTCACGCTCCGGCGGAAGCGCGTCGCCATGCTTCAGCCTTCCGACCTTCACAGCCTCTTCCAGCGTGCGCCGCAGCTTGACATAGAGCGGACCCGTGCCGCCTCCCAAAAGGCGCTCCGGCGAGAAGATCGCGCTCAAATCTTCGGTCATGCCCTGTATCCCTCTCCACCCTGCAACAATTTTGCTGCCAGCTCCACGGCGCCGCGCAAGACATCGCCTTTGGGTTCGGCGAGAATTGCCTTGTGCCGTTCATCAAGCCAGGGACGATAGGCCTGGGCAAGGCCGCCGAGAAGGCAGATCGAAGGGCATTCCGGCCAAAGCAATGCGTCAAGGCTGTCGGTTATGGATCTCGCCGCCGTCCTGACGATATCGATGGCGACGACATCCTCCAGTCCGGCATATTCGAACACGATCGGGGCGTAGCGGGCGAAATCCTTGGGTTTCGATACGTGCGCAAATTCGACGACCCGTTCCGGATCATTGCCATATTCGGCCATGATCGATGCCGTCAGCGCCGAGCCCGTCATCACTCCATCATGCGTCAGAAGAGCTCGTTCGAGCAGGTCGCGGCCGAGGCGTGCGCCGCTGGCCTGATCGCCGATGACGAAACCCCAGCCGCCGATCCCCCAGCTCTTGCCATCGCGGCGGGCATTGTAGACGGAGCCAGTGCCGAAGGCGCCGATGATCCCATCGGCGTCGCCGAGCGCACCTTGAAGCGCAATCGTCGCATCGGTGACCACGCGCGTGCTTGCAAAGGGCAGGGCACCTTCGACCCGTTTGCCATAATTACCTACATTGGCTCCGGCGGTTCCGATGACCGCAGGTAGTTTCCGCAGAAGTTCCGGGTCCAGCTTTGCATCGATCAGCGCCTGCTTTGCCGAGGCGGCGATGTGGATCAACGAATTTTCCAGGTCGGAGAGGATATTGGCCGCGCCCGCCTTGCCGGTGCCGAGCACTCGCCCGGTGCCGTCTATAACGGCTGCCCGACAACTTGTCCCGCCGCCGTCGATACCAATTGCAAACTGCCCCATCATGCCTCCGGATGCCGCATGTTCCCCGCTTTTTCATACAATACCAAAAAAATACCATTTACCAATAGGCGATGCGCTCATTTTTCTTGGCTCGTATCCTACTGAAATACATAGAATAATTTATTTCCGTCGATATTTTTATATCCGAAAGTTAAAATCGGCTGGACAATTGGTATTTTTTTGGCCTTAATTCGTGACAAGGGAACAATACGAACGGACATCGGCAAAGCCGGCAAAAGAACAACAGTCGGTAGGTATGCCTCAAAGGCGTGCGCCGTTGTCCCGACCGTTCGGATCTGGAGGATCTCGCTTCGGCGTTCGTTATGAATTTCCCGCTTGGTTCTTGCAGCGTCTCCGCTTAGGTGGCGGCGGGCGGCAATTGATCCGGCTGATCAGGCGGAGTGCCTCTGAAGCCTTTTGTATGGGGGGTCGGCAATATTGGCGGTCCCTGCGGAGCGCTGACCGTTTCCTCGGACAGGCCAGCGGATTTCAGATCGAAAACAGCGCCTTGCCATGGCGCGGAAAACAGGAGAGGGAAATGAAAACCAATGTTCTGAAAGGCTTGCTTCTTGCATCCAGCCTGCTGACCTCGGTCAGCCTGGCGCATGCGGCCGACGTGACGCTGACGGTTGAAAGCTGGCGTAACGACGACCTGCAGATCTGGCAGGAAAAGATCATCCCGGCTTTCGAAGCAAAGAACCCGGGCATCAAGATCGTCTTCTCGCCGACGGCTCCGACCGAATATAACGCATCGCTGAACGCCAAGCTCGATGCCGGCTCTGCCGGTGACATCATCACCTGCCGTCCATTCGATGCATCGCTTGACCTCTTCAACAAGAAGCATCTTGTCGATCTCACCAAGCTGAAAGGCCTGGAAAACTTCTCTGCCGTCGCCAAGGCCGCATGGTCCACCGACGACGGAAAGTCGACCTTCTGCGTGCCGATGGCGTCCGTCATCCACGGCTTCATCTACAACAAGGACGCCTTCGACAAGCTCGGCCTGAAGGCGCCGGCGACGCGCGACGAGTTCTTCGCTGTTCTCGATAAGATCAAGGCTGACGGCACCTACATTCCGCTGGCCATGGGTACGAAGGATCTCTGGGAAGCCGCAACCATGGGCTACCAGAACATCGGCCCGAACTACTGGAAGGGTGAGGAAGGCCGCAAGGCTCTGATCGCGGGCAAGGAAAAGCTGACGGACGCGCCGTGGGTCGATCCTTACAAGGAACTCGCCAAGTGGAAGCCCTACCTCGGTGACGGCTTCGAAGCTCAGGGTTACGCTGACAGCCAGAACCTCTTCACGCTTGGCAAGGCTGCGATCTATCCGGCCGGCTCCTGGGAAATTGCTCTCTTCAATACCCAGGCGCAGTTCAAGATGGGCGCATTCCCGCCGCCGGTCACAAAGGCTGGCGATACGGCTTATATCTCCGACCATCCGGATATCGGCGTCGGCCTGAATGCCAAGGGCAAGCATCAGGAAGAAGCCAAGAAGTTCCTGAGCTGGGTCGCTTCCGACGAGTTCGCCAACATCTACGCCAACTCGCTGCCTGGCTTCTTCAGCCTGAACTCGCATCCGGTAAAGATGAGCGATGCACTTGCGCAGGAATTCGTCTCCTGGCGTGACAATCACAAGTCGACCGTTCGCTCCACCTATCAGATCCTGTCGCGCGGTAAGCCGAATCTGGAAAACGAGACCTGGACCGAATCCGCAAACGTGATCAACGGCACGGATACACCGGACGATGCTGCCAAGAAGCTCCAGAAGGGCCTCGACAGCTGGTACAAGCCCGGCAAGTAAATAGCTGCATCATGCGGGCGAGGGACCTTACGGGCTCCTCGCCCTTTTCATTGTTTGATAATCGAACCGGCGATCGCCTCGCCATTGCATTCGACACGCCCGACGTCGTTTCCTTCCGGCTTGAAAGCCGGGGCAGCGGGTGGATTTGAACCTTAGAGCTGCTGCGTCGGCATGCAGCCAAGAAAAACAGGCAGAAAGCCATGAGCGACGCCGCGACATCAGATGCCCTTGAGGTCATGCCGATCAGGCGTACCAAGCGCTGGCACATCCTCGTTTTCCTTTTTCCTGCCTTTGTCGTTTATACGGCGGTTATGATCCTGCCGCTGATAGAGACCTTGCGGCTGTCGCTTTACAACGTCGTCGACAATCAGCCGGTCTTCGTCGGGCTGAACAATTTCAAGGTTTTGTTCGGCGACGAACGCTGGTCGCATGATTTCTGGAATGCGCTGCGCAACAATCTGATCTTCTTCGTCATCCATATGTGCGTGCAGAATCCGATCGGTGTCGCGCTGGCTGCACTCCTGTCGCTGCCGAAGCTGCGCTTCGTCGCCTTCTATCGCACGGCCATCTTCCTGCCGACGCTGCTTTCCTTCGTCGTCGTCGGCTTCATCTGGAAGCTGATCCTCTCGCCGCTCTGGGGTGTTGCGCCAGAGCTTCTGAATGTCATCGGTCTGAAATCGTTTTTCGCCCCGTGGCTTGGCAGGCCCAGCACGGCGCTGATTACCGTCGCGCTGATCTCGGTCTGGCAATATGTCGGCATTCCGATGATGCTGATCTATGCCGCCTTGCTCAATATTCCGGAAGAGGTGATCGAAGCCGCCGAATGCGATGGCATTACCGGATGGAGCCAATTCTGGAAGATCAAGTTGCCGCTGGTGCTGCCGGCGATCGGCATCATCTCGATCCTGACTTTCGTCGGCAATTTCAACGCGTTCGACCTGGTCTATACCGTGCAAGGCGCATTGGCGGGACCGGATGGATCTACCGATATTCTCGGGACGCTGCTCTACCGCGTCTTCTTCGGCTTCCAGCTGCAGCTGGGGGACCGCTCGATGGGCGCCACGATCGCGACGGTGATGTTCCTCATCATCCTGGCCGGCGTCTCCTTCTATCTTTTCATCGTCCAGCGGCGCATTCGCCGCTACCAGTTTTGAGGAGCGCGACCATGTCCAAGGCACGCACTTCGCTTGTCCGCACCGGCCTCGTCCATCTGGCGCTCATCGGCTATACGCTGGTCGCCATTTTCCCGGTGTTCCTGACCGTCATCAACTCCTTCAAGGATCGCGCGTCGATCTTCCGGGCGCCCTTGAGCATCCCGACGCTATCCTCCTTCAGCATGATCGGCTACGATACCGTTCTGAAGCAGGGTGATTTCCTGACCTATTTCCAGAACAGCTTCGTCGTGACGATCATCTCGATCATTCTGACCCTGCTGTTCGGGGCGATGGCCGCCTTCGCGCTGTCGGAGTATCGTTTCCGCGGCAACACAATCATGGGTCTTTATCTGGCGATCGGCATCATGATCCCGATCCGGCTCGGCACGGTCGCGATCCTGCAGGGCATGGTTGCCGCCGGCCTCGTCAATACGCTGACGGCTCTGATCCTCGTCTATACCGCACAGGGTCTGCCGCTCGCGATCTTCATCCTCTCCGAGTTCATGCGGACGGTTTCCGACGACCTGAAGAATGCCGGCCGCATCGATGGCCTCAGCGAATACGCGATCTTCTTCCGTCTGGTCTTGCCGCTCGTCCGCCCGGCCATGGCGACGGTTGCCGTCTTCACCATGATCCCGATCTGGAACGATCTGTGGTTCCCGCTGATCCTGGCTCCGAGCGAGGCGACAAAGACGGTGACGCTCGGATCGCAGATCTTCATCGGCCAGTTCGTCACCAACTGGAATGCGGTGCTGGCGGCGCTGACGCTCGCCATTCTGCCGATCCTCATCCTTTACGTCATTTTCTCGCGTCAACTCATTCGCGGCATTACCTCCGGAGCAGTCAAGTGAGCTCATCCGAAAAGCCGATCCGCGTTCTCGTTGCCGGCCTTGGCAATATGGGCCGCAGCCATGCGCTGGCCTATCACAACAATCCGGGCTTCGAGATCGTTGGCCTCGTCAACCGCTCTAGGCCGGAGCTGCCCGAGGAGCTGCGGAGCTATACGATCCATCCGGATTTCGAGACGGCATTGAAGGAGCTGAAGCCGGACCTCTGCTCCATCAATACCTATTCCGACAGCCATGCCGATTTCGCCGTCATGGCCCTCGAAGCCGGCTGCCACGTCTTCGTCGAGAAGCCGCTGGCAACAACGGTCGAAGATGCCGAGCGCGTTGTCGCGGCCGCGCAGAAGGCCGGCAAAAAGCTGGCGATCGGCTATATCCTGCGCCACCATCCCTCATGGATGCGGCTGATCGCCGAAGCGCGCAAGCTCGGCGGTCCCTATGTCTTCCGCATGAACCTCAATCAGCAATCGAGCGGCCCGACCTGGGAGACGCACAAGGCATTGATGTGCACGACCTCGCCGATCGTCGATTGCGGCGTGCATTATGTGGATGTGATGTGCCAGATCACCGACGCCAAGCCGGTCGAGGTGCGCGGCATGGGCTTGCGGCTGTCGGAGGAGATCAAGCCGGACATGTATAATTACGGCCATCTGCAGGTGATCTTCGAGGACGGTTCTATCGGCTGGTACGAGGCCGGCTGGGGTCCGATGATCTCTGAGACGGCTTTCTTCGTAAAGGATGTGATGTCGCCGAACGGATCGGTGTCGATCGTCATGGATCAAAATGCCAAATCCGACGATATCGACATGCACACCAAAACGTCGGTCATCCGGCTGCACAGCGCCGAGACCGGGCCGAACGGCCAGTTCATCCGGCCGGATCAGGACCTGCACATGGATGGCGAACCCGGCCATCAGGAGCTCTGCGACTTCGAGCAGGCCTTCATGCTGAAGGCCATCCGCGAGGATCTCGACCTCAATCGCCATATGGCCGATGCCGTTCAATCGCTGCGGATATGCCTCGCCGCCGATGAGAGCGTGCGCACCGGCAAGTCTGTTTATCTATAAGGACAAGAGACAGTGGGATCGCTTCAACTGAAATCCATCCGCAAGGCCTATGGCTCACACGACGTGCTGAAGGGCATCGACCTGGAAGTGAAGGACGGTGAGTTCGTCATCTTCGTCGGTCCTTCCGGCTGCGGCAAGTCGACCCTTCTGCGCAGCATTGCCGGCCTTGAAGATGTGACCGCCGGCGCCGTGCTGATCAACGGCCAGGATGTGACCGTGACGCCACCTGCCAAGCGCGGCATTTCGATGGTTTTCCAATCCTATGCGCTCTATCCGCATCTGACCGTCAAGGACAATATGGGGTTGGGTCTCAAGCAGGCCGGAACGCCGAAGGCCGAGATCGACAACCGGGTCGAGAAGGCTTCAAGCATGCTCTCGCTTGCGCCATATCTCGCCCGGCGCCCGGCCGAGCTTTCCGGCGGCCAGCGTCAGCGCGTCGCCATCGGCCGCGCCATCGTGCGCGAGCCTGAGCTTTTCCTCTTCGATGAGCCGCTGTCGAACCTCGATGCCGCACTGCGCGTCCAGACGCGCCTGGAAATCGCCCGGCTGCATCGCAGCCTGAAGGCAACGATGATCTACGTCACCCACGATCAGGTCGAGGCGATGACGCTTGCCGACAAGATCGTCGTGCTCAACGCCGGTGCGATCGAGCAGATCGGTTCGCCGATGGAACTCTACAATCGCCCGGCCAATACCTTCGTTGCCGGCTTCATCGGCTCGCCGCAGATGAATTTCATTCCCGCCGAGCGGCTCGGTCAAAGCGGCGCCAAGACCGTCGGCATCCGTCCCGAGCATATCACGCTGTCGCGCGATCAGGGTTCGTGGGCGGCCAAGGTCATCCACGTCGAGCATCTTGGCGCCGACACGATCATCTATCTCGAATCCGAAGCCACCGGCCTTCTGACCGCGCGCCTCTTCGGAGAACATAAATACGAACCGGACGAGATGGTCTACGCAACGCCGGATGCGAACCAGATGCATCGCTTCGATGTAAATGACAAGACGATCCGGGCGTAAGCCGCCTCGTTGAGGCGAAGCGGCAAGCTTCGTCTCGGCTGCCCTCCTGCCGCATGAACGTTGCGATTGGTCATTCGCCATACGGCTTTGAGGGATCGCCTATTGCCAATGCAGCCCGTTCTATGACTTGGCCGATGTGGCTGGAAAGGGCGGGATCTGAGACGGCGCGAGCAATAGTGACGCCGCCGCTGAGCGTCGCAAGGAGAAGAATTGCCCGATCCTCCGCCGTCACTTCGGTAGAGTTCGCGCTTTCTGGTAATCCGGCGGCGACATCCGCGATGAGTTTTCTCAATTCCGATGTATAGACGCTGCGTGTTTCCTCGTCGGCGCGCATCACATCGGGGGAAAGGCTCGGCAGTGCACAGCTGTCGCCGAGATCGCAAGTCCGCTTGTAGCCGAGATAATAGCTGGCGAGAGCCTTCAGCCAGTCTCTTGGCTGATTCTCCCTGAGTGCCAAAATCCCTTGGCGTAACTCTTCCAAGCCTTCCACGACGGCCGTGCGAAACGCTTCACTCTTGGACTTGAAGTGTCCATAGAAGGCGCCATTGGTAACGCCGGCCGCCTTCGTCAGCGCATCGATACCTGCACCGCCGTAACCCTCCTTTCGAAACACCTGCCCCGCAGCCGCGACGACCCGTGTCCGGGTCTCTTCCTTATGTTCGGCGCTGTAGCGCATTGTCGTCTCCATTAAGAGTGATCTCTCTTTATCGCTTGCATAGAGAGTAATCGGTGTGTATCGTTAAAGAGTGATCGGTATATATCAATTACCGCCGCAGGTCCAACAAGGAGATGTTTCATGCCCATTACGCTCACCGTACCCGAAGGATTGCTTTCGTCTCAAGCACAGGCGCAGGCTTTTGCCGGCTTGACCGATGCAGTCCTCGATGTTGCCGGCTTGACCGGGAATACCTTCATGACGGCCAATGTCATCGGCACGGTCAACGTGCTACCCGTCGACCATGTGTTGGCAGCAGGAAAGCCCGTCGCCGCAGCCTTTGTCGAACTTAAATTGCCCGAGATCGCACTTGCGACGAGCGAAGCCAAACGCGCCTTTATCGAAAAGGCGACCGATGTCGTCGAGCGGGCAGCCGAAGGGCGCATCAAACGCGAGCACATCTGGTCGAACATCGTTTATGCGCCGGAGGGAGCTTGGGGCATTGCGGGGCAGAGCTATAGCAACGCGGATCTGGTTGGAGCCATCCAGAACGCTGCAATGTCCTAAGCAGAGGCTTATACCCATTAAGATGGCGGCGTTAACATCAATGATGGACAGGCGCGCGTACGCCACCGTCGTCTGACAGCAACAGGAAGGCAGGACATGCAACTCGCCAATTATCTGTTTTTCACAACGCATTGCGAGGAAGCGCTTGCCTTCTACACTGCCTGTGGGCTTGGCCAAGTCACGCTGTTGTTGCGGCACGGTGCGCATGGGATCCCGCTCGTTGATGAGGCGATGCGGGGCAGGGTGATGCATGCGCGGTTCGAGGGACCGGGCGTGCTGTTCTTCGCATCCGACAATCACGACGCGGAGCCGATGCGCGGGTCTGCCCATATGCTTGTTATGGATGATCGCGACAGCACCGACAGGATTTTTGCCCGATTGGCGGAAGGCGGCAAAGTGACGACACCGCTCGCCGTCCAGCCATGGGGTAGCTATTACGGCAAGCTGACAGACCGGTTCGGCGTGCAATGGATGGTAGATCACGCGCAGTAGGAGATATTGATTGGCATGAAGCGCTAGATAAATACTCCAGTCGTCCGGACGAATTCATGTGGCTGTCATGAAGCTACGCTATCTTGAGCTCAGTCCACTCCAACAGCGAGAGCATCATGACGAGCGCAGCGACAACTTACGCCACCTGGCACAAGGACCCTCAAGGCGATACCGCAATGGCGGAATCGCACAGCCCCTATTGGCGGCACTTCATCGAGACGGTGCCGGAGCGGGATTTCTCCTCGAAGACCGTCCTGGATTTCGGCTGCAATCGCGGCGGCTTCCTTCGCTTGCTCTATGGCATGCGGCCATTCCGGCGCGGCGTCGGCATCGATATTGCTTCGGAGTCGGTCGCTGCGGCTGTCGCAGCCGTCGGCGGTATGCCGCTGCAGTTTCATGTGACGACCGATTTGTCGCCCTTTACGGATAGCTTCGATATCGCTTTCAGCTATGAGGTGATCTATCTGCTGCCGGAGCTGAAACAGCATGCCGAGGGGATGTTCCAAGCCATGCGGAATGGCGGCGTCTACTATGCTGTGACCGGTTGCCACAATGAGATGCCGCTCTGGCCGAAATGGCTTGAGCTCATCGGCAACAACAGCAATGCGCCGATGCAGGATCGGTCTCCACAGGATTATATCGACGCATTCGTCGCGGCGGGCTTCGACGTATCCGTCAAGCGTTTCGGCTACGATGGCTTTGTGCATTCATCGAAGGACCGCAAATATTATCCGAGCATTCTCGATGCCTTGAGCTATCCGGCCGAATACAAGCTTTTGTTCCGGCTCGAGAAGCGCGTCTGACATGGAGACGATCGATCGAAAGGCCGGCAGTGCCCTCTGGCATCAGATCGGGGAAATCCTGGCGGCTGATATCGCTGCCGGGACTTTCGCGCCTGGAGAGAAATTGCCGACCGAGCCCGAGTTGATGCAGCGCTTCGGCGTCAGCCGTTTTACCGTCCGTCAGGCGCTGGGGCATCTGGAGCAGCGTGGACTGGTTCGCGCCGAGCAAGGGCGAGGGACGTTCGTCCATAAGGGCGTGCTCGACTATTCGCTATCCAGGCGAACGCGCTTTTCAAAGAACCTGATCGAACAAGGTTTCGAGCCGGGCGGCGAATTGCTCGTTCACGAGATCGTGGCGGCGACGGAACGCGTCGCTGCCTATCTGAAACTCGCGGTCGGCGCAGCGGTCATCCATCGACGCGGCTTGATGACCGCCGATGGCATTCCGGTCGAATTAGGCGATTCATATTATCCGGCCGAGCGTTTTCCCGATTTCGACAAGGCCCGGCTGAAATATGAGACGATCTCCGCGGCACTCGCCAGCTACGGCCTCGCCGACTACGAACGGCTGTCGACGGAGATCGAGGCGCGGATGCCGACGGCGGAAGAGGCGCGGCTCTTGCGGCAGCCGAAATCCGTGCCGCTGCTCATCACCCGCAAGTTGGACGCGGACGTGAATGGCGTGCCGATCACCTATTCGGAGTCGATGTGGTCGGCCGAGCGCATCACCTTCAACGTGGATCTGCGATAGCGGTTTGGGGCGGTATTGCCGATAGCTCAGGCCAAAGCGTTCGCCCACGCCCGCCTCACCGGTGAGAGAGAATATTGACCACCTTGCCGAAGGGGTCGCGGACATAGAAGCGGCGAACGCCCCAAGGCTCGTCCGTCAGGTCATACAATATGCCGAAGCCAAGAGATGTGGCGCGCTGATAAAGCGCATCGACATCGTCGACCTCGATCGAGAGATCGGGGACGATCGTGCCGGAGCCGCCTTCGCTGGCGACGCTGATCTGCGGCACCGTTGCCGCTTCGGAGGCGAAGGTGACGATCCAGCCGTGATCCATGACGACGTCGAGACCGAGCAGGTCATGGTAGAAAAGGCGGGCGGTGTCTGGATCGGCGGCGGGCAGGTTTGGGACGATGCGTAGGACGGTCACTGACGTTTCTCCCTCGTGGACATGGAGGCGGGCTTTCACCGCGCCTCCACCAATGCTGGCTCAGACCGTGACTGCGGGAAGCAGCTTGGCGCGTTCACCAAGAATATGGCGGCAGGCGCTCGCTACTTCACGGCCCTTGATGATGAAATGTTCCTTGAAGAACTGAATATGCGCTTCCGACTCCTGGAAGTGATGCGGTGTCAGGACTGCCGAGAGGATCGGCACGCCGGTGTCGAGCTGAACGCGCATCATGGCATCAAGAACCGTGTTGGCGACGAATTCATGGCGATAGATACCGCCGTCGACAACGAAAGCGGTGGCAACGATTGCGGAATAACGGCCATTGCGGGCGAGCGTCTGCGCGTGGAGCGGAATTTCAAGCGCGCCAGGGACGTCGAAGATATCGATCGGCGGTGCGCCTTCCGTCGTCTGCCATTCGGCAACGAAGGAGTCGACCGAACGATCGACAATGTCGGCATGCCAGCGGGCCCGAATGATCGCAACGCGGCTCGGCTGGGTAGAAATCGAAATGGTCATGAATTTGCCTTTCAAGGGTTGTTGTCAAATATCCCTTGGGCGAACACGCATGAACGCGACGCTCCCCGCGCGGAGGAGGTGCGACCCTGCTTGCTCTCTTCCATCCGGACTATACCGTCGGCTCCGGCATCTCACCGGATCTGCTGACCCTTCCGAAAACCGGAAGGCGCTCGCGGGCTCGAGGAAACTCCCCATACCGCCGGTGGGGAATTGCACCCCGCCCTGAGAACGCGTGGACTATAGATGCTTTCGCTTGTGGAAATCAAAGAAAAACACCGGGCTTTTGACCCGGCGTTTGCGAATAATTTTTCAAATTTTCCTGCGGTGCAGCGGCGTGCTCAATCCTGAATGACAAGCAGATCGGAGGAGGCGAAGCGCAGCGTCACCTTCTCGCCGACGCTTGGAGGCATCATGCCCGGGCTGTTGAACATGTCGAAGGAAATGGTGTTGCCGGCGACATTCATGCGGGTGCGGATGACCGAACCCAGGAAGTGTGCAGAGGAGACTTCGCCCGTCAGAGCGGTATCGCCTTTGGCCGATTCGGCCAGCGAGCCGGCCTCCGGACGCAGGGCTAGCGATACAGTGTCACCAGGTTTATAGGCGGTGACCGATTGCTTAAGCGTGACATCCTGGTCGCCTATCATGATGCGGTTGCTGACCGGATCGACGACCTTGCCTTCGATCAGGTTCAGCGTGCCGACGAAGGAGGCGACGAAGCGGGTGGCCGGGGTGTTGTAGATTTCGAACGGCGTGCCGATCTGGTCGGCGCGGCCAGCATTCATGACGACGATGCGATCGGAGATCGACAGGGCCTCTTCCTGGTCGTGCGTGACGAAGACAGTGGTGATACCGAGCTGCTGCTGGATGGCGCGGATTTCCTCGCGCAGCGACACGCGGATCTTCGCATCCAGTGCCGAAAGCGGCTCATCGAGCAGAAGAACCTGAGGTTTGACGGCGATGGCGCGGGCAAGCGCCACGCGCTGCTGCTGGCCACCGGACAGCTGGTAGGGATAGCGGCTGGCGAGATGATCGAGCTTGATGAGAGCAAGCATCTCCTTGACGCGCTTGTCGATGTCGGGCTTCGCCATGCCGGCAACCTTGAGGCCGAAGGCAACATTGTCGTGCACAGTCATGTTCGGGAACAGTGCGTAGGCCTGGAACACCATGCCGATGTTGCGCTGGTTCGGCTTCAGCGACCGCTGATCCTTGCCGTTGATCGTCAAGCTGCCGGCGGTCGGGGTCTCGAAGCCGGCGATCATGCGCAGCACGGTGGTCTTGCCGCAGCCCGACGGTCCGAGGAAGGAGACGAATTCTCCCTTCTCGATTTGCATATTGAAATCATGGACGACTTGAATATCGCCGAAGGACTTCTTGATGTGGGTGAGTTCGAGAAAAGCCATGGTGAGAAGCCTTACGCCTTAATCGGAGCGGATTTTGAGAAACGGGAGACCAGCTGCAGGAGGGCCATGCTGAGCCAAGTCACAGCGAGCGCGATGATCGCCAACGCTGACGGCTCATAGGCCTTGTTGGCGCCGACAAGCTGCATATATGGCCCGAACGCCGGACGGTTGAGCAACGACGCCATGGTGAATTCACCCATGACGATCGCGAGTGTGATGAACGCTCCGGAAAGCACCCCGCTCATGACATTTGGAAAGATGCATTTGAACATGATGGTTGTCCATTTTGCACCAAGGCTTTCGGCTGCTTCCGTCAGCGTGCCGATATCGATGGTACGCATCGCCGTATCGACCGAACGATACATATAGGGCAGCGACAAAACAATGTAGGAACAGACAAGCAGAATGTTCGTCGTGGAATTATAGCCGGTCAGCGGCAGGATCGACGACGAATTATAGAGGCGGAGATAACCAAAAACGATGACGATTGCGGGAATGACCAGCGGCATCAGTGTGATGAATTCAACCAATGGGCGAAGTTGCGGCAGTCGCAGTCGCACCCAATATGCGGTTGGCACGACGAGAAGCATGCCGAAGATGATGGTCAGAAGTGCCATCAACATCGAGAAGCCGAAGGCGGTCAGGAAGCTGAAGTCCGAAAAGACCGAAGCATAGGCATCGAAGCTGTAGGCGCCGCGCCGCATGCGCAACGAAAATTCCAATGTACCGATGAGAGGCACGAGGAAATAGATGAGGCCGATGGCAACCGCGATCCAGGCAAAGAGTTTTTGCAACTTCATTTCTGCCACCGTTCAGCGCGTATGCGCATCAAGATATAGATGACGTTCGATATACCGGTGATAACGATCATGCCGAGCGCCAGCGCATAGCCGAGATTGGCGTTATGCAGCACGTCGCCGCGGATCTGCGCATAGAGCACGATCGGAACGATATTCAGTGAGCTGCCGGTGAGCGCAATTGCGGTCGCGATGGCGCCGAAAGAATTGGCGAAGAGCAGCAGCGTCGTGCCAAGCAGGCTGGGCCACAAGATCGGCAAGGCGACCATCAACCAATATTGCCTGTTGGTTGCACCGAGAATGGCGGCAGCTTCGCGCCATTCCTTCTTCATGCCGTCGAGTGCCGGCGTAATGATCAGTACCATCAAGGGAATCTGGAAGTACATATAAGTGATGGTAAGGCCGAGGAAGCTCAAAAGATTGAAGCCGGTCGAATAAAGGTTCAAACCGAAATGAGCGAGCAATATGGTGACCAGGCCCTGGCGGCCTAGCGTCGCGATGAACGAGAAGGCCAGCGGCACGCCGGCGAAATTGGATGCCACGCCCGAGAAGGTCAGGAAGGCGTGGCGGATCCAGGGAGGAAGACCGCCAAGCACGAGTGCCCAGGCAAGGTAAAAACCTATGATCGAACCACCGAGCGCCGAAGCGACCGAGATTTTGATACTGATCCAATAGGCGCTCATGATCGTCGGCGTGAACAGGTCGGCGATATTCTTGAGCGTAAAGCTTCCATCCGGCGTCAGAAAAGCGCCGGCGACGAGATAGATCGTCGGCAGAATCAGAAACAGCAGCGCGAAGATCAGGAAAGGCGCTATGCCCAGCCAGTCGACAACCACACGTTTGGTGATCAGGGGAGTGGTGCTGATCGTTGATGTTGTCACGGTGCTCATGATTGGCCCAATCCGCGGCGTCAAAAAACGGAAAACCTCCCCACCGAAGCGGGGAGGTTAGGTCAGCTGTGATTACTGTACGTTCGAACCGACGACAGAGTCCCACTTGGTGGTGATGGCGGTCTTGCCAGCAGCCTGTTCATCGAGCGTCGGGAAGATAGCCTTTTCATAAGCGGCAGCCGGCGGCAGCTTGTCGAGAAGTTCCTGCGGGACCTTCTTGTTCTTTGCCAGATCGTTGAAGCGGATCGGGTGGCAATAACCCTTCAGCCAGCCGATCTGGCCTTCGTCGGAATAGAGGAACTCCATCCAGAGCTTGGCAGCGTTCGGATGCGGAGCGAAAGCCGAGATCGCCTGGACGTAGACGCCTGCGATAACGCCCGAAGCCGGAACGGTGACGTCAACCGGCGGGTTGCCGTTCAGGCTGTCGCGCCAGGAGAGACCGTTATAGTCCCAAGCAACGACGATCGGCGTTGCGCCCTGAGCAAGCGAAGCGGACTTGCCGATGACCGGAACGAAGTTGCCAGCCTTGTTCAGCTTTGCGAAGTAGTCGAGACCAGCAGCGCCGACTTTGGCGGCGTCCTTTTCGCCGGCGGCAAGGCCAGCGGCGTAGACAGCCTGAACGGCCTGGTTCGAGGTGCGCGGATCGCCGGCGAGCGAAACGGTGTTGGCGTATTCCGGCTTCTGCAGGTCGGCCCAGTCCTTCGGCGGGTTCTTCACGACGTCCTTGTTGGTGACGAAGGAGAGAACGCCGTAGTAATCGCCGTACCAGTAGCCTTCAGAGTCCTTGGCGCTATCCGGAATGGAATCCCAGGTGGAAACCTTGTAAGGCTGCAGCAGGCCTTCCTTCTTGGCGGTCGGGCCGAAGGAGAGACCGACGTCGATGACATCAGGAGCCTGCGGGCCGGTGTTGCCCTTGTTGGCGCGGATTGCTTCGACTTCATCGCCCGAACCGGCATCCGGATTCAGTTCGTTGACTTCGATGCCGTACTTTGCCTTGAACGCAGCGATGAGATCGCCGTAACCGCACCAGTTGTGGGGCAGGGCGATCGTGGTCAGCGTGCCTTCCTTCTTGGCAGCGGCGATGAGATCGGCGCTCGGCTCCGCGGCCGCAATCGCCGTCGAAGCGACGAGCATTGCGGTAGAGATGGTCAGAAGACGATGAATTTTCGAGGTCACTGCATTTCCTCCTTCTGGGTTTTCAGTGTCTGGCGTTGCTGTTAATGACGTAACATGAAGCTTGTGTGACGGTTTCAAAGCGTTGCGTTTGCTAATAACGAAGACGATTTTGCTTCTAATCAACAAGTATGACAGTCGCTGCATTTCACTTCGTTTCGCAAAACGTTATTTTATGCTTTCGCTTCCCTCTTAACTCAGTCTGCGAAACAATTTTGTCTGCTCAAAAAGACCTTCGAGCGTTTTCATGCGCTCGCTCGTTTCGTCCCACGTCGAGCTTTGAACCGCTTCGATCAGGGCCTCGACGATGAAGAGGGTAACGACCGAGGAATCCCAAGCGGAGGGCGCCTCGATCTGCACGCGAAACGTGTGTCGCGCATGTTTTGCTGCCGGTGTTGCCCACTGGTCGGTGAAGACGATGATTTCAGCGCCGCGCCGGCGGGCTGCCGCGGCCAGATTGACCATCTCCTGTTCGTAGCGCCTGATGTCGAAGATGACGAGCAGATCGCCCGGATTCATGTTCAGGACATATTGCGGCCAGGTGCTGGAATTGGAGGAGAGCAGCGTCGTGTTGGGGCGGATGACCTGCATATGGGTGAAGAAATATTCGGCAAGCGCGCCCGTGATGCGTCCGCCGACGAAATAGAGCCCGCGCTTTCGTTCGGATAGCAGCGTAGCGACGCCGTCGAATGTCGCTGTATCGATATCCGAAAGCGTCTGGCGCAGGTTGCTTATGATGGCATCGGCAAAGCGGTTGAGGATATGCGTGCCCGGCGCGTTCGATGCCCAGCGATCGTGCTTCGTCAGCGGGTTGGAGATAGTCGCCTCGACCTCTTGATGAAGATGGGCCTGGAAGTCCGGATAGCCCTTGTAGCCGAGTTTCTGCACCATGCGCGCGACCGTTGGCGTCGAAACGCGCGCATTTTCGGCAACCGTCGTGATGCTGCCAAGCCCCGAAACGGGATAATTGTCGAGCAGGCTCTTGGCGAGCTGCTTTTCGGCGCGCGTCAACGTCTCGAAGCGCGCGTTGATCACGTCAGAAACTGTCTTCGACGCAGTGTTCACTCGATTTTTGCTCCCCGGGAACGGTCTTATGCCGCTTCCCTGCAAGGATATAACAACGCTGTCATATTTCGAGTCAATGTCACAAATGAAGAAATAATTTCAGTTTTCGATTGACAGCGGCGAAAACCTGAAGAATTCTTTTCTTATAAAGATTTCATTAATTGGCAAATGGGGCGTCTCCGATGCTTGCGCAGCAAGGCATTCTGACGAAGGCGGATGGCGATTGCGTCGCGGTCGAAAGGCCGGACGGAAGCAGCGCGATTTTGCTTGTCTGCGAGCACGCTTCCCGCGTTTTGCCGGAACAGTTCGGGAATCTCGGGCTTTCCGCGGAGGCACTTTCCAGCCATATTGCCTGGGATCCGGGCGCACTGGCGGTTGCAAGAAGAATGTCCGCCGGCTTGAATGCGACGCTGGTTTTTCAGCGTTTCTCGCGCCTGATCTATGACTGCAATCGGCCGCCGGAAAGTGCCGCTGCCATGCCGGAAACGAGCGAAATCTATACGATTCCCGGTAATCAGCATCTGGGCGAGGCAGACCGGCAGGCACGCACGCAAGGCCTGTACATACCGTTTCATGACAGGATCAGGACCCTGTTGAAAGAGAGGGCCGCGCGCGGACAAGAAACCGTGATCGTGACAATCCACAGCTTCACACCGGTCTATAATGGCAAGCCTCGGGCGGTGGAGCTCGGCATTCTGCATGACGAGGACCGTTGGCTGGCCGATCGCATGCTGGACGCAGCGGCTGAAGCGCCGCTCTATCGGACCGAACGCAATCAGCCTTACGGGCCTGAAGACGGCGTCACCCATACGCTGAAGCTGCATGGGATCGCCAACAGCCTGCATAATGTAATGATCGAGGTCCGCAACGACCTCATTCAGGATGACGTCGGCCAAGGGGTCGTGGCCGATTATCTGACAGGGCTTATCCAGAGCAGTCTGGAAGTCTGAGTATAAGAGAAAAAGACCCCGGGGAGCAGTTCAACTGCGATCGGGCCGCATGGCAAGAGCCAGCGGCTCATGTGACACATGGTTCTCCGCAATCCCGCGGACGACCGGGCTTTAGGGGGAATGGCATGTCTGATTATTCAGAGTTAGACAAGAAGCAGGATGTTCAAATCCTGCACTCCATGGGCTACGCCCAGGAGCTGGAACGGCGCATGAGTTCATTCTCGAATTTCGCCGTGTCCTTCTCGATCATTTGCATTCTTTCGGGCGGCATCAATTCGCTTGCCCAGGCGACATCAGGCGCCGGCGGTGCCGCGATCGGCATCGGCTGGCCGGTCGGCTGCTTCATATCGCTGGTTTTCGCCATAGCGATGGCGCAGATCAGCTCGGCATATCCGACGGCGGGCGGCCTTTATCACTGGGGCTCGATCCTCGGTAACCGCTTCACCGGCTGGCTGACCGCCTGGTTCAACCTGCTTGGCCTCGTCACCGTGCTTGGCGCCATCAATGTCGGCACCTATTATTTCTTCGTCGGCGCGTTCGGCGGCTATTTCAACATGACCGACACCACGCTGGTGCGCATCCTGTTCCTGGTGGTCATCACCGGCCTTCAGGCGCTCGTCAACCATATGGGTATCGGCCTGACCGCGAAACTCACGGACTTTTCCGGCTACCTGATCTTTGCAACTTCCGTCGCCCTCGCGGTCGTGTGCCTGGTTGCCGCACCCTCCTATGATTTCGCCCGGCTCTTCACCTTCACCAACTATTCCGGCCTGGCGACGGTCGCCGCCGACGGTTCGGCAACGGGTGCGCCGGTATGGCCGCAGGTTTCGACCTTCTGGGTCTTTGCGCTGGGTCTCCTGCTGCCGATCTATACGATCACCGGTTATGACGCCTCGGCTCACACCTCGGAAGAGACCGTGAAGGCCGCCCATTCCGTTCCGCGCGGTATGGTCGCTTCGGTTCTCTGGTCGGCGCTGTTCGGCTACATCATGCTTTGCTCGTTCGTGCTGATGCTGCCGAATATGGACGACGCCGCCAAGCAGGGCTGGAACGTGTTCTTCTGGGCGATGGATGCCCGGGTCAATCCTATCGTCAAGGACATCCTGTACCTGCTGATCTTCATCAGCCAGTGGCTGTGCGGTCTTGCAACCGTGACCTCGGTTTCGCGCATGATCTTCGCATTCTCGCGTGATGGTGGCCTGCCGGCTTCCAAGGCGCTTTCCAGGGTCAGCCCGAAATACCGCACGCCTGTCGCCGCAATCTGGACCGGATCCGTCCTTTCCGTCCTGTTCGTCTGGGGCTCGTCGCTGGTCTCGATCGGCGATACGCCGGTTTACACCATCGTTGTTTCGTGCACCGTCATCTTCCTGTTCTTCTCCTTCGCGATCCCGATCACGCTCGGTCTCTTCGCATGGGGTACGGCAAAGTGGGACAAGATGGGGCCGTGGAATCTCGGCGAAGGGCTGTTCAAGCTGTTTGCCGTACTGTCGATCGTTGCGATGATCATCATCTTCGTCCTCGGCATTCAGCCGCCGAACGACTGGGCCGGTATCATCACCGTCAGCTTCCTCGTGCTGACCGGCATCGTCTGGTTCGGTTTCGAGCGCCGCCGCTTCAAGGGCCCGCCGATCGGCGATGCAATTGCCAAGCGCAAGGCCGAGATCGCGGCAGCGGAAGCCGCCGTCGGCGAAAACTGAGTGCGGGCAGATCTCTCCAACCACTGGGGTCGCAGACCTGCGGCCCTTTTTTCCGGTAGCGACAGGGCTGCGGAGCGCGGATCATCCGCCAAACGGCAGCATTGTTCGACAGGCCGACGTTTCAATTCATTGTTCAGGCGGACCAAATTATGAGCAGCTATACGTTCGACGACCTCAAGCGAGATGTGGCCGAAGGGCGCATCGACACGGTTCTGGCATGCCAGGTCGACATGCAGGGCCGGTTGATGGGCAAACGTTTTCAGGCGGAATTCTTCATTGAAAGCGCCTGGAAGGAAACGCATAGCTGCAACTACCTGCAAGCGACCGACATCGAAATGGAGACCGTCTCCGGCTACAAGTCGACAAGCTGGGAGAAGGGCTACGGCGACTATACGATGAAGCCCGATCTCGCGACGCTGCGCCGCATTCCCTGGCTGGAGGGCACGGCGCTCGTCCTTTGCGACGTGCTCGACCACCATACCCATGAGGAAGTGCCGCATTCTCCGCGCGCCATCCTGAAGAAGCAGGTGAAGCGATTGGAAGCCATGGGCCTCAAGGCCTACATGGCTTCGGAGCTGGAATTCTTCCTGTTCGACCAGAGCTATGACAGCGCGCGCGAGTCCGGCTATCGCAACATGAAGCTCGCCAGCGGCTATAATGAGGATTACCACATCTTCCAGACCACCAAGGAAGAAGAGGTGATGCGGGCGATCCGCACCGGCCTGCAGGCCGCGGGTATCCCGGTGGAAAATTCGAAGGGCGAGGCTTCGGCTGGGCAGGAGGAAATCAATGTCCGCTACGCCGATGCACTCACCATGGCCGACCGCCATGCCATCATCAAGAACGGCTGCAAGGAGATCGCCTGGTCGAAAGGCAAGGCCATCACCTTCCTGGCAAAGTGGAACTACAGTGCTGCCGGCAGCTCCTCGCACATCCATCAGTCGCTGTGGAGCGTCGACGGCAAGAGCCCGATGTTCTTCGAAGAGGGCGGCAAATACGGCATGTCGCCGATGATGAAGCACTATGTCGCTGGGCTCCTCACTCATGCCAGCGAAATTACCTACTTCCTGGCGCCTTATATCAATTCCTACAAGCGCTTCATGGCCGGCACTTTTGCGCCGACCAAGGCGATCTGGAGCAAGGACAACCGCACGGCCGGTTACCGCCTCTGCGGCGAGGATACCAAGTCGATCCGCATCGAGTGCCGCGTCGGCGGCTCGGACCTCAACCCTTACCTGGCGTTTGCGGCCCTGATCGCAGCCGGCATCGACGGCATCGAAAATAAACTTGAGCTTGAAGCACCCTTCGTCGGCGATGCCTATGGCGCGCGGGAAGTCCGCGAGATACCGCGCACCTTGCGGGATGCCGCCACGGCCCTGACGACATCGAAGATGCTGCGCGCCGCTTTCGGCGACGACGTCATCGATCACTATACCCGCGCTGCCGAATGGGAGCAGGAAGAGTACGATCGTCGCGTCACCGATTGGGAAGTGGCGCGCGGATTCGAAAGAGCGTAAGGCTTTTGCGATCTGCCTCATGTCCGATTTCATTCTATGATCGGGCGGGGCGTCAGGATGTTTTTCCCGGTTGCGGGACATCCGGCAATCAATTGATGATGAAGAAAACAGGAATTCGATCATGACCATGATCACATGCGTCTCCCCCGTGAACGGAGAGGTTTATGCCGAGCGTCCGGCGCTGTCGTTGGATGCTGCAAAGGACGTCGTGGCACGCGCCCGCAAGGCACAGAAGGATTGGGCTCGCCGCCCGCTGGAAGATCGCGTCCAGCTCGTGCTGAAGGGTGCCGCCCGGCTCAATGAGATGGCCGATGTGGTCGTACCCGAGCTTGCGTGGCAGATGGGCCGCCCGATCAAATATGGCGGCGAGTATCGCGGTTTCAACGAGCGCTCCAACTATGTCGCGTCGATCGCCGCCGATGCGCTGGCACCCTTGGTCGTCGAGGACAGCGCAAGTTTTGCCCGCCGCATCGAACGTGAGCCGCATGGCGTCGTCTTCGTCATCGCGCCCTGGAACTATCCCTACATGACGGCGATCAATACGGTCGCGCCGGCGCTGATGGCTGGCAATACCGTCATTCTCAAGCATGCGAGCCAGACCCTGCTGGTCGGCGAGCGGCTGGTGCAGGCTTTCGTCGAGGTGGGCGTTCCGGCCGATGTCTTCCAGAATGTCTTCCTCGATCATGAAACGACTTCGGCGCTGATTGCGGCCGGCAGCTTCAACTTCGTCAATTTCACCGGCTCCGTCGAAGGCGGCCGGTCGATCGAGCGTGCGGCCGCCGGCACCTTTACCAGCCTCGGGCTCGAACTTGGCGGCAAGGATCCGGGCTATGTCATGGAGGATGCCGACCTCGACGCCGCCGTCGATACGCTGATGGATGCGGCGACCTACAATTCCGGCCAGTGCTGCTGCGGCATCGAGCGCATCTACGTGCATGAATCGCTGTACGACAGCTTCGTGGAAAAGTCGGTCGCCTGGGTCTCGAATTACAAGCTCGGCAACCCGCTCGACCCGGAGACGTCGCTCGGCCCGATGGCGCACAAGCGCTTTGCCAAGGTGGTGCGCGAGCAGATCGCCGATGCCGTCGCCAAGGGCGCCAAGGCGCTGGTCGATCCCAAGCTGTTTCCCGCCGACGACGGTGGCGCCTATCTCGCGCCGCAGATCCTCGTCAATGTCGATCATTCCATGGCCTTCATGCGCGAAGAGACTTTCGGCCCGGCCGTCGGCATCATGAAGGTGGAGAGCGACACGGAAGCGCTGGAGCTGATGAACGACAGCCCCTACGGCCTGACGGCTTCACTGTGGACGAAGGATGTTGAGCGTGCCTCGCGCATCGGCCGCGAAATCGAAACCGGCACCGTCTTCATGAACCGCGCCGATTATCTCGATCCGGCGCTGTGCTGGACTGGCGTCAAGGAAACCGGCCGCGGCGGCTCGCTGTCGATCATCGGCTTCCACAATCTGACGCGCCCGAAATCCTATCATCTGAAGAAAGTAACAGCATGAGCACTATCTCAGCCAATTGGAGCTATCCGAACGCCTTCAAGCTCGGCCGTGGCCGGATTAAGGAACTGGCGGACGCCTGCAAGAGCCTGGGCATGAAGAAGCCGCTTCTGGTCACCGACCGGGGACTTGCCTCGATGGCGATCACGGCTACGGCCCTGGATATCCTGGAGGATGCAGGTCTCGGACGGGCTCTCTTTGCCGATGTCGACCCGAACCCGAACGAAAAAAACCTCGAAGCCGGCGTGAAGGCCTTCAAGGATGGCGGGCATGACGGCGTCGTTGCTTTCGGTGGCGGCTCCGGCCTCGATCTCGGCAAGTGCGTCGCCTTCATGGCCGGCCAGACGCGTCCGGTCTGGGATTTCGAAGATATCGGCGACTGGTGGACCCGCGCCAGCCTCGAGGGCATTGCGCCGATCGTCGCGGTGCCGACGACCGCCGGCACTGGTTCGGAAGTCGGCCGCGCAAGCGTTATCACCAATTCCGCAACGCATGTGAAGAAGATCATCTTCCATCCGAAGTTCCTGCCCGGCGTCGTCATCGCCGATCCGGAGCTGACTGTCGGCATGCCGAAGGTCATCACCGCCGGCACCGGCATGGACGCCTTCGCTCATTGCCTGGAAGCCTATTCTTCACCTTTCTATCACCCGATGTCGGCCGGTATCGCGCTGGAAGGCATGCGGCTCGTCAAGGAATTCCTGCCGCGCGCCTATCGCGAGGGAACGGATCTCGAAGCGCGCGCCAACATGATGAGTGCTGCCGCCATGGGCGCCGTCGCCTTCCAGAAGGGCCTCGGCGCCATCCACGCGCTGTCGCACCCGATCGGCGCCGTCTACAACACGCATCATGGCATGACCAATGCCGTCGTCATGCCGGCCGTCCTGCGCTTCAACCGCAAGGCCATCGAGGACAAGATCGCGCGCGCCGCGGCCTATCTCGGAATTTCGGGCGGCTTCGACGGCTTCTATGATTATGTACTACAGTTGCGCGCGGAACTCGGCGTGCCGGAAAGCCTGTCCGCCATGGGCATCGTACCGGACCGTATCGATGAGCTTTCCGCCATGGCGATCGAAGACCCGAGTGCCGGCGGCAATCCTGTGCCGATGACGCTCGAAAATACCAAGGCGCTATTCAGGGATTGCTTCTGATAAGCTGCTCCCACCTTCTCTACGCGGTGGATGCAAGCAGCAGCGCGTAAGACAAACAGAAAAGCCGCCGAATGTCCCGGCGGCTTTTTTCATTGAAGCTATGTCTGGTAATCAATCAACGAATTCGACGACGACGCCGGGCTTGACCATTTTGGCGAGCTCAGTCGCATCCCAATTGGTGAGGCGCACGCAACCATGGCTCTGTGTCTTGCCGATCCGCGAGGGATCCGGTGTGCCGTGGATGCCGTAGGTCGGCTTCGACAGGGCCATCCAGACCGTACCGACCGGCCCGTTCGGGCCAGGGGGAATGTTCAGGATCTTGTCGTTTCCGGCCTGCTGAAAGTTGATCTTCGGATTGTATGTATAGCCCGGATTGAAGGCGACGCGCTCGACGGTGACCGTGCCGGATGGCGAGGGCGTGTCGGCGGACCCGATGCTGGCAGGATAAGCCGCGACCAAGGTGCCGTTGGCGTCATAGGCGAAAACCTGCTTGCGGCCCTTGTCCGCCAGGATCTTGGCGACCGTTCCCGTCTTGCTGGGACCAGTATTGACGACCTTGATGGTGCTGCCCGGCACTGTGAAATCGACACCGGGATTGAGCGCCTTCAGGTAGCCTTCATCCATATGGAAGCGCTCCGCCAGCATTTCGGTCGTCGACGTATAGCCGAGGGAGGGCATCTGGGATTTTGCGGCATAGTCTTCGGGGATCGATGCAACATAGGGGCCGGCCGCATCGGCGGCTGTGATCGTGTAGTTGATGATCGGCATGCCGCCGGACATGCGCAGCTGCTCGAGGATTGCATCGGTATTGTTCGGATCCAGCGTCTGGCCAGTCATCTGCTGATAGGCATAGATCGCCTTGGTAACGTTGGCGCCCATGCGGCCGTCGATAGCGCCGGGCGAAATGCCCTGCCGCGAGAGGAAGACCTCAAGCGCGGTAATCTCCATCTTCGACTTGCCCTTGAGCGTGATGACGGGCTCGGCCGGCGGCCTGTTGACGATATCCGGTGCGCCCTGCTGCGGGTCTATCGATGCATAATCGTTGCCGCTCGGGTTCGCCTGGCCTTGGTTCTTGCCCGGCAGGGGCTGACTGTCGAGCGGCTGACGCTGAATATCGCCGTCGCGCGGAATACCGCCGGTCACGACGCCACGATCCTGCTGATCGTCGCCGTCGTAGTTACCGTAGCTGTCGGTGCGATAGCGGCGATAATCCTGGTAACCGCCATTGTTGGAGAGCTGCGTGTCGCCATAGCGGCCGCCGTTGTCGTACCCGTTATCGTTGTAAGCTTGGCGAGTGGGCGCGCGAGGATAATAGGTACTTGCCTTCATCTCCGTGGCGACGACATTGCCGTAAGCATCGATCAGAACCCGTCGGCCGCGTCCGTCGCGCGCCATGGAATATCCACCGCCGTAAGGGTATTGATCGAGGATCCTGCCGTCGGGGGTGACGAGAACCGTGTTGCCGTTTCCGCTGCGATAATATTGTGCCTGCGCATCGGTGAGCGCAAGCATGGACACAGTGGCAGTCATTGCCAGAGCAAAACTCAATTTTACGAACCGGTTCACGTCTGTCGAATCCTCGGGGTAGTCGTTCGGCTGACACACACATGGCAATTTTGACGCCAGTATGGAAATTTAAATTATCATGCTGAATAAAATATAAAAAAATCCGTGATCAAGACTTCAAGTTAACATTCGGTAAGCCAAATCACCGTTTATTTCAGCCGCGCTCCATCGCGGGACAACGCTCGCCGGCAGCGCAAGTCATGGAGGATGCTAGGGATGATGGATTTTTCAGCGGCCAAGGGGCCGAAACTGACGCTGGATGAGAGCTCCGTGCTGGATATCGGCGCCTGCATCGTCGATGGCAACAATCTCGCACCTGGACGCGCCATTCCCGACGACGGCGATCCGCGGATCGACCATTCGCTGGAGGGCTTCCTCTTTACCTGCGGGCCGGACCATATCCGTCATCCGCAGCCGATGACGGGAGCTTTTGAGGGCAGGCGCTATCCGCTTCATGGATCCTTTTCCTCTCATCCGGCCAAAATTCTCTGGACCAAGTTCGAAGATGGCAATGCGGAATGCCGCGCCGACATCGACGTCATCACCGCTGAACGCCGTACGGCGAGGCTGGAACGCCATTGGCGGATCGATGGTGCAGCCGGCGAGGTTTCACTCGCCGACCGCATCGTCAATACCAGCGTCGAGGCGATGCCGGTCTTTCTGATGTACCACATGAATCTCGGCGGGAAGTGGTTCGACAGCGGCACGCGCCTCGCCGGGCAGATGCTGGAGAATGGCGGCTTTCCATGGACGTTCGGCGAAGAGGGCGGTGATATCTTCTGCGTGCCGGCGCAGGACAAGGGCGAGGATTGGGCTGAGATCAGCCTCGGCCCCATCGCGGCCATCGGCGGCAAGACTTTGAGGGTGCGCTTCGGTACCGATACGCTGCCGTTCCTGCAGGTCTGGCGCAACCAGCGCGCGCCCGCGCATGTGCTCGGCATCGAGCCGGTGTCGCACCGCTGGGTCTCGCGCGCGGAGCTTGAGGAGGCGGGCGAATTCAATATTCTCCAGCCCGGCGAAGTCCGCAATTTCATGCTCAACTTTGCCTTCGTTTGAGAGTGTCTCGCGGTTGACGCTCGCCCTGTCGCGGCGTAGATCAAGGCCACGGCTTTAGAGAGGACATGAACCATGGATATCCGCCCGATCGACGATGAATACTCGGTGTCCGGCCAGATCACCGTAGAGGATCTCGACCAGATCAAGGCCATGGGTTTCAAGTCCATTGTCTGCCATCGCCCGGACAATGAGAGCCCGGATCAGACGCCGTTTGGCGTTATCGAGGCCCGCGCCAAGGAACTCGGCCTGGAGATCACCCAGGTGCCCGTCGGCCCCATGGGCGTCACGGAAGAGGCTGTGCAGGGCATGGTCGATGCGCTGGACGAGTTCCCGCGCCCGATGCTCGGCTATTGCCGCTCCGGCGCACGCTCGACCGCGATCTATCAGAAGACGCATCACGTTCGCGGCTGAACGGGTCCTTACCCGGCCTTTTGATTGAGGGCGGGCCGCGGGCTGTGCCCTGTTTACCTGTCGAAGAACAACATCAGGAGAAGACCATGAGCATCAAGCGTATCGACGTTGGCGCCCGCATGAGCGGCGCTGTCATCCACGGCAACACCGTCTATCTTGCCGGCCAGGTTGGCGAAGGCGAAAGCGTCACGGATCAGTGCAAGTCGGCGCTGGCTGAAGTCGACCGTCTGCTGGGTGCCGCCGGCACCAACAAGTCGAAGATCCTGCAGACGCTCATCTATCTCTCCGACATCTCCTACTTTGCCGAAATGAACGCTGCCTGGGAAGCCTGGGTCGATCCGGCGCACACGCCGGCCCGTGCGACCAGCGAAGCCAAGCTCGCAGCGCCGAAGTACAAGGTCGAATTCATCGTGACCGCAGCGCTCGACTAAGTCGGCTCAATGTACTTTTGAAAGGCCGGTGGGCTCGTGCTCACCGGCTTTTTGTTTGGGCGATTTCCGTCAGGGTGCGGGAGGGCGTGATTGCTTCTGGATCGAGCATAATCTCGATGATGGCCGGTTTGCCGCTCGCCCTGGCCCGCTCGAAGGCCGGGCCAAACTCTTCCGTCGCCTTCACCGTTTCACCATGGCCGCCATAGGCGCGGGCAAGCGCCGCGAAATCCGGATTGTCGAGGGCCGTGGCGCTGACGCGGCCGGGATATTCGCGCTCCTGGTGCATGCGGATGGTGCCATACATGCCATTGTTGATGACCAAGGCGATCAGAGGCAGGCTGTATTGGACTGCGGTCGCAAACTCCTGGCCATGCATCATGAAGCAGCCGTCACCGGCAAAGCAGATCACCTCGCGCTCGGGAAAGAGCTGTTTTGCCGCCACCGCCGCCGGCAGGCCATAGCCCATCGAGCCAGATGTCGGAGCGGCTTGCGTGTTGAAGCGGCGGAAGCGATGGAAGCGGTGCAGCCAGGTGGCATAATTGCCGGCACCATTGGTGAAGATCGCATCATCAGCCGTGTTGGTTTCGATCCAATCCATGATGCGGCCCATATGAACCGCGCCAGGGCTCTTTTCGGGTGTCGTCGACCAGGAGAGGTAGGCGGTATGCATGCGCTCCGTCCGTTCGGCCCAGCGTGTCTCGATGGGGGTATCGAGATCCGCCACTGCAGTAACAAAATCCGCTGGGCTAGCGCAGATGGCCAAGTCTGGCCGATAGACGCGGCCGAGTTCGGACGGATCGGGATGGATATGGACGAGCTGCTGGCTCGGGTAGGGGATATCGACCAGCGTGTAGCCGGAGGACGGCATTTCGGAAAGACGGCCGCCGAGAAGGATCAGCAGATCCGCTTCCTTGATTTCCTTTGCCAGCACGGGGTTGATGCCGATGCCGACATCGCCGGCATAATTCGGGTGCAGATGGTCGAACAGCATCTGCCGGCGGAAGGAGCAGCCCACCGGCAGCTTGAAACGCTCTGCGAATTGCCTGACGTCGGCAACTGCCTCCTCATTCCAGCGCGTGCCGCCGAGGATGACCATCGGCCGTTCCGCGGCGGCCAGGCGTTGACTGAGGTCGACAAGCTGGCCGCGGCTCGGATGGGCGGCGACCGGTGCATAGGGCAGCGCTTCCGGCGCCTCGACCTCATCGCGCAGCATGTCTTCAGGCAGAGTCAGCACGACGGGACCGGGGCGCCCGGATGTTGCCACGGCGAAGGCGCGGGTGACGAATTCCGGAATGCGGGCGGCATCATCGATCTCGCCGACCCATTTGGCGAATTCCGTGAAGGCCCGGCGGAATTCCACTTCCTGAAAGGCCTCGCGTTCGCGGGCATCGCGCTGGAC
Source organism: Rhizobium sp. KNZ2-6A (assembly GCF_056755475.1). NCBI lineage: Bacteria > Pseudomonadati > Pseudomonadota > Alphaproteobacteria > Hyphomicrobiales > Rhizobiaceae > Rhizobium > Rhizobium sp. KNZ2-6A. The sequence goes on from NZ_JBNDIC010000025.1 coordinate 84,174, forward strand.
CTGGCCGATGAACAGGATCATCGGGATCGAATCCTGCCGCGCGATATGAAGCCCGGCGGATGCATTGGTGGCGCCGGGGCCGCGCGTAACCATGCAGACGCCCGGCTCACCCGTCAGCCGTCCCCAGGCATCCGCCATCATCGCAGCACCGCCTTCCTGGCGGCAGACGAGCACCTTGATATCGCTGTCATACAGTGCATCGAGCACGGCGAGAAAACTCTCGCCCGGCACGCAGGAAATGCGCTGCACGCCATTGGCCTTCAAAGCCTCGACGATGAGTTGCCCGCCCGTTCGCCTCATGTGCTTGCCTTTCCCTCCAGTTCCGCCAATTCGGCCAGAACGTCCTCCTGATGCTCGCCGAGACGCGGGCTCGGCCGCGTATAGGTCAACGGCGTTTCCGACAGCACGATCGGCGTGCGCACGCTCGGAATGATAGTGCCGGCGCTGTCCTCGAGATCGATCTTGAGGCCACGCGCCACGATCTGCGGGTCGGCGAACATATCCTCGATCGTGTTGATGGCGCCGGCCGGAACGGCATTGGCTTCGCAGGCCCTGAGCAGTTCCGCCTTGTTCCACTTCAGCGTTTCCGCCGAGACGAAAGCCCGCACCTCGTTGCGATGGGCGACGCGGGCCTTGTTGGTCGCATAGCGCTCGTCGTCGGCGTGGGTCTCCATGCCGAGAATGGCGCAGAGGCGCCGGAATTGCCCGTCATTGCCGACGGCAAGGATGAGATAGCCGTCGGCGGTGGGCACGACTTCATAGGGCGAGATATTCGGATGGGCGTTGCCGAGCCGCACGGGCGGTTTGCCCGAGATCAGATAGTTCATGTTCTGATTGGCAAGCACGGCGGATTGCACATCGAGCAGCGCCATGTCGATCAGCTGCCCTTCGCCCGTCTTCAAGGCATGGATCAGAGCGGCCTCGATCGCGGAGACGGCATAGATACCGGTGAAGATATCGGCGATCGCGACGCCTGCCTTCATCGGCTGCCCGTCCGGTTCGCCTGTTGTCGACATGAAGCCGGACATGCCCTGGACGATATAGTCATAGCCTGCCAGGCCGGCATAGGGGCCTGTCTGGCCGAAGCCGGTGATCGAGCAGTAGACGATGCGTGGATTGATTTTTCTCAGGCTTTCATAATCCAGCCCATATTTGACTAGGCCGCCGAGCTTGAAATTCTCGATCACCACATCGGCGGTCTTCACCAGCCGGCGCACCAATTCCTGTCCTTCCTCGGTCTTGAGGTCGGCGGTGACGGAGCGCTTGCCGCGATTGGCCGAATGGTAATAGGCGGCCGAGAGGTTTTCGCCATCCTTGCCTTCGACGAAGGGAGGTCCCCATTGGCGGGTGTCGTCGCCGCCGTCGGGGTTTTCCACCTTGATGACATCGGCGCCGAGATCGGCCAGCATCTGCCCGGCCCACGGGCCCGCGAGCACGCGGGCAAGCTCGATGACGCGAATACCGGACAGCGGAGGTTTCTTGGTCTTCTTGTCTGTCATATCGATCCGCTCTCCCGCTTAGGGCGTGAATGCTGTTTCAGATGTATCGGATACAGGCTTGGAAGCAAAGCGCCGCTCGCGCCAGAGAATGTACAGGCCGGAGCCGATGATGATGAGGATACCGAGCCATTTGATCGCATCCGGGAAATTGTTGAAGACGAGCCAGCCGAAGATCGTGGCGGAAACGATCTCGAAATATTGCAGCGGCGCGAGCGTCGAGGCCGGTGCGGCACGATAGGCATGCACCGTGAAGATGCCGGAGGCCGCCGCGGTGGCGCCGACACCGAGCAGGTAGAGCATGGCAGTCAGATCCGGCATGACCGGGTCGAGGATTGCGGATCCCGTCGCGCGGCCGATGGCAAGCAGGATCAGGCTGAAGCCGATGCCCCATAGGCCGGTCTGGAACTGCATCGACCAGGCGTCCTCGCTATGGGAGACGACGCGCGTGATCATCACGTAGACGGCGATGCAGAGCGCGGTGACGACGGGCAGCAGGGCGATGAAGCCGACTTCCTGAAAGCTCGGCTGGATGATCAGCATCGCGCCGAAAAAGCCGACGGCGCAGGCGGTGTAGCGCCGCCAGCCGATGGTTTCCTTGAGGAAGATGCTGCTCAAAATGGTCAGCATCATCGGCTCGACGAAAAAGATGGCAATGGCATCGGCAACTTCCATCACCTGCAGGGTTGTTACGAACGACACCATGGACAGCGTCAGCACGGCGGCGCGGACGGCATGGACGCCGCTGCGCCGCCATGTCCACACGCCCCATTGCCCGCGTATCGCCATCGTCGGCAGCGCAAAGAGCGACTGGAGGATAAAGCGGGCGGCGGTGACTTCCGCCGGCGGAATGGTGGTTGCGGCGAGCTTGGAAAAGATGTCGATGATCGGCGCGAGGACGACGGAAAGAAACATCATCATCAAGCCGAAGCTCAGCTCCGATTGCGGCAATCGGATCGAGGAGCCGCCGGAGGTGTTCATTGCAGAATTCCCATGAAAATCAGTTATTTGCCGTCGCCTCTTCACACCAGTCGGCAAAGCGGGAAATGGCTTCGTCGGCACCGATTTCGTTGAGCGTCTCGTGCCGCATGTCGGGATGGATCTCGGTTGTAATATGAGAGAAGCCGGCATTTTTCAAATGGTTTGCCAGCCAGGAGATGGCTTTCGCATTATCGGTTGCCGGATCCTTGCCGCCCCCGACGAGATGGATGGGCATATCGCGCCGAAGCCGGTCGAGATAGGTCTTTTGCGGCGCGCGGAAGGTAAGCTCGAATATGTCGAGCCAGAGCGAGACTGAGGCATCGAAACCGCAGAGGGGATCGGCGATGTATTTGTCCACCTGCTCAGGGATACGCGAAAGCCAGTCGAAGTCGGTACGGCGATTTGCGATCGACCGGCCCCAGGTGCCGAAGGTCAACTTCGGCAAGGGTCCGCTTGGAACATCCGATCCCTTGAACATGCGCTCCGTCTTGAGGATGAGCTGGGCGGCGCGGCCGGCGAGGCCCGCATTGAAATTGGAGTTCCACACGGTGACGGCGTCAAACTTGTCCGGATGCGTCACGACCGTGTTGAGGCTGATCAATCCACCCATGGAATGGCCGAACAGGATGATAGGCAGGCCGGGATGAGCGCTTGCGGCAAGCTCGCGCATGGCGAGCACATCGGCGATGACATGGTCCACTCCACCTTTTCGCGCGAAGCGGCCGATGGGCGCATCGTGGGCAACGGTCTCGCCGTGGCCGCGATGATCGTGGGCGTAAACATGGAAGCCTTGGGCGGCCATCGCATCCGCAAAGGCTTCGTAGCGGCGGGAGTGTTCGGCAAGGCCATGCGATATCAGCAGGATGCCGCGCGCTTCCGCCGTTGCCGGCAGGTGATGATAGGCAATCTTCGCGCCGGTCGGGCTATTCAGGCGCTGCGTCTCCGCGAACATGCATTCGGTCCTCCCTGTTTGGACGAAAGGTTATCATCCGCTCGATTGCAATGGATAGGTGTCGAAGCGCACAGAAATAAATCTTTCCGAGCGCTACGATTCAGGATTGCGTCCGCCCGATCAAACTGCTTATTTGTTCCTATAATGTTCTAATTGGAGGCAGGAATGAGGCAGTTGCTTCGGGTATTTGCAGTTGTATTTCTTTCGGTCGGAACGGCCGCCAGCGCCATGGCGCAGGAGCATAGTCGTGGGCGGACGCGTTTTATCCTGGCGGCAAGCTGGGAGCCGGCATTTTGCGCGACGAACCAGAAAAAGGCCGAATGCCGGAACCAATCGTCGAACAATCATGATGCCACGAACTTCTCGCTGCATGGCCTGTGGCCTATGCGGCAGGAATATTGCGATGTTTCTGAGGATTTGAAGCAGGCGGATCGCGGCCGCGACTGGAAGGATCTGCCGGCGGTGGAGCTGTCGCAGGATGTCAAGGCGAAGCTGGACAAGGTGATGCCGGGCACGCAATCCGGCCTCGAGCGGCATGAGTGGATCAAGCATGGCACCTGCACGAAGCTCAGCGCCGAAAAATATTTTTCCATCGCCGCCGGCCTGATCGCCGAGCTCAATGCGTCGTCCGTGCGCGATCTCTTCGCGGAGAATATCGGCAAGGAACTCGACGCCGAAAGCATCAAGGCCGCCTTCGATCAGAGCTTCGGCGAGGGTGCCAATGCGCGCATAAAGATGAGCTGCCGCCGCGTCGGCGATGTCAGGATGATTTCGGAGCTGACCATCGGCCTCTCGGAGGATGCGATCGAGCCCCAGCAGGGTAACGAGCCGCGGCTCGCCAAACTGATCCAAAGTGCCGGCAGCACTGCCTTCGGCTGCGACCGTGGCGTGGTGGATGCCGCCGGTTTCTAAGCTTTTCCGGTCTTTGTGACGCGGATAAATGCCCTCGGACAAGGTTTCGCCGTTGCCCGAGGGCGGGGTTTCGCCTACATAGCGGCACAATTCGCAATGTTATCCGCCCGTGGAGTAACCCAAGCTATGGCACGTCAGTTCATTTATCATATGGCCGGTCTGAATAAGGCCTATGGCGCCAAGAAGATCCTCGAGAATATTCATCTCTCCTTCTATCCGGACGCCAAGATCGGTATTCTCGGACCGAACGGTGCGGGTAAGTCGACGGTGCTGCGCATCATGGCCGGTCTCGACAAGGAATATACCGGCGAGGCCTGGCTGGCCGAAGGCGCGACCATCGGCTACCTGGCGCAGGAGCCTCAGCTCGATCCCAACAAGACGGTTTTCGAAAACGTCATGGAAGGCGTTGCCAAGAAAACCGAAATCCTCAATCGCTACAACGAATTGATGATGAACTATTCCGACGAGACGGCGGACGAGGGCGCCAAACTCCAGGACATCATCGACAGCCAGAATCTCTGGGATCTGGAAAGCCAGGTCGAGATGGCGATGGAAGCATTGTGCTGCCCGCCGCGCGATGCCGAAGTTACCAGCCTTTCCGGTGGTGAGCGCCGCCGTATCGCGCTGTGCCGCCTGCTTCTCTCGCAGCCAGACCTGCTGCTGCTCGACGAACCGACCAACCATCTCGACGCTGAGACTATTGCCTGGCTGGAAAAGCATCTGCGTGATTATCCGGGTGCCGTGATGATGATCACCCACGACCGCTACTTCCTCGACAATGTTACTGGCTGGATCCTCGAACTCGACCGCGGCCGCGGCATTCCCTACGAAGGCAATTATTCTGCCTATCTGCGGGCCAAGGCCAAGCGCATGCAGCAGGAAGCCCGCGAAGAAGCTGGCCGTCAGAAGGCAATCAGCCGCGAACAGGAATGGATCGCCTCCAGCCCGAAGGCCCGTCAGGCCAAGTCCAAGGCGCGTATTAACGCTTATGAACAGCTGGTCGATGCTGCCGAAAATCAGCGTCCTGGTGATGCGCAGATCATCATTCCGGTCAGCGAGCGTCTCGGCCAGGTGGTGATTGAGATGGAGGGCATCACCAAGGGTTTCGAAGGCCGCACGCTGGTCAACGATCTGTCGATCAAGCTGCCGCCCGGCGGTATCGTCGGCATCATCGGCCCGAACGGCGCCGGCAAGACGACCCTGTTCAAGATGATCACCGGGCAGGAAAAGCCGGATTCCGGCTCGGTCCGCATCGGCGAGACGGTGCATCTCAGCTATGTCGACCAGAGCCGCGACGCGCTTGATGGCAACAAGACGGTATGGGAGGAAATCTCCGGCGGCGCCGAAGTCATCAAGCTCGGCAAGTTCGACATGAATTCGCGCGCCTACTGCGGCGCCTTTAACTTCAAGGGCGGCGACCAGCAGCAGAAGGTCGGTAATCTCTCTGGCGGTCAGCGCAACCGCGTTCACCTGGCCAAGATGTTGAAGGCTGGCGGCAACGTGCTTCTGCTCGACGAACCAACCAACGACCTCGATACGGAAACGCTGGGGGCTCTGGAAAGCGCGCTCGAAAACTTCGCCGGCTGCGCCATCATCATTAGCCATGATCGCATGTTCCTCGACCGCCTGGCCACGCATATCCTCGCCTTTGAAGGCGAAGGCCATGTCGAATGGTTCGAAGGCAATTTCGAAGATTACGAGCAGGACAAGATCCGTCGCCTCGGCCCCGATGCCCTCAATCCGGGCAGCCAGGCGCACAAGCGACTGACGCGCTAAGTTCTCGGTTTCGCTCTTCGAAAACCCCGGTTTCGCCGGGGTTTTTGTTTATCCGGCGATCGCTTCCAATATTCCATTCTCGACGGAAACTAGAGCGGGATGAATTTAAGCCCGTTCATAGCCAGCGTTTATGAAGTAGTTTGAGCATTCTTGTGGCGCAATGGTAC